>NZ_JBUDSW010000323.1:0-3428 GCF_054921475.1 Desulfobaculum sp.
CCCCGCCCCATCCGCACCGCACAGGTGGACGCGGATAACGTCCCTGAGATGGTGGCGCTGATCAACGACTTTAAGCCGGACCTCGTGTTGAACGTGGCCCTGCCGTATCAGGACCTGAATATCATGGACGCCTGCCTTGAAACCGGCGTCCACTACCTCGACACGGCCAACTATGAGCCGCTGGACGAGGCCAAGTTTGAATACAAGTGGCAGTGGGCCTATCAGGACCGCTTCCGCGAAAAGGGCCTGATGGCGCTGCTTGGCAGCGGCTTCGACCCCGGCGTGACCAACGTCTTTTGCGCCCACGCCCAGAAGCACCACTTCGATGAAATCCACCAGCTGGACATCATCGACTGCAACGCGGGCGACCACGGCAAGCACTTTGCCACCAACTTCAATCCGGAAATCAACATCCGCGAAGTAACCGCGCGCGGCCGCTACTGGGAACGCGGCGAATGGGTGGAGACCGACCCGCTGTCGTGGTCCATGTCCTACGACTTCCCCGAGGGCATTGGTCCCAAGAAGTGCTACCTCATGTACCACGAGGAGTTGGAGTCGCTGGTGCAGAACCTGCGCGGCATCCGTCGCGCCCGCTTCTGGATGACCTTCTCCGACAACTACCTGAAGCATCTGGAAGTGCTGGAGAACATCGGCATGACCCGCATCGACGCCGTGGAGCACAACGGCTGCGAAATCGTGCCGTTGCAGTTCCTTAAGACGCTGCTGCCGGACCCGGCCTCCCTCGGCCCGGACACCAAGGGCCGCACCTGCATCGGCTGCCTGATGCGCGGCGTGAAGGACGGCAAGGAAAAGCAGGTCTACGTGTACAATATCTGCGACCATCAGGACGCCTACCGCGAGGTGAAGTCGCAGGCTGTGTCGTACACCACGGGCGTGCCCGCCATGATTGGCGCGGCCATGATGCTGACCGGCAAGTGGAAGGGCGAGGGCGTCTTCAATATGGAAGAGTTCGACCCCGACCCGTTCATGGATATGCTGAATACACACGGCCTGCCATGGAAAGAGATCATCTCCTAGCCGCGTTGGAGCGCGTCCCCGCCACGCCATGCTTTGTGGTGGACGAGGCGCTCCTGCGCCGCAACCTGTCGGTGCTGGACACGGTCCAGCGCCGGACAGGGGCCAAGATTCTGCTGGCCCTCAAAGGGTTTGCCATGTTCAGCGCGTTTGCGCTGTTGCGGGACGCGCTGCATGGCGTTTGTGCCAGTTCCCCGCACGAGGCGCGCCTTGGCCGCGAGGCATTTGGGCGCGAGGTGCACGCCTTTGCCGCCGCCTATTCCGAAGCGGACATGCGCGAGCTGGTCACCCTGTGCGATCATATTTCCTTCAACTCCTTTGCCCAGTACCGGCGCTTCAAGCCGTTGGTGGACGCCGCGCCCGCGCGCATTGAGTGCGCCATCCGCGTGAATCCGGAGCACTCCGAGGGCGCTGTGCCCATCTACGACCCGTGCTCCCCCGGCTCGCGCCTTGGCGTGCGGCTGCGTGATTTTGAGCCGGACGCCCTTGACGGCATTTCCGGTCTGCATTTTCACACGCTGTGTGAGCAGAATGCGGATTCGCTGGAGCGTACCCTTGCGGCGTTTGAGGCCTCATTCGGCCCGCATCTGCGCGGCATGAAGTGGCTGAACATGGGCGGCGGGCACCACATCACGCGCGAGGACTACGACGTGGACCTGCTGTGCCGCCTCATCGACGGCGTGCGCGAGCGCTACGGCGTTGGCGTCTATCTTGAACCCGGCGAAGCCGTGGCGCTGGATACCGGATTCCTCGTCGCCACGGTGCTGGACGTCATCAACGCGGATATGCCCGTTGCCATCCTCGACGCCTCCGCCGCCGCGCATATGCCCGATGTGCTGGAGATGCCGTACCGTCCGGACGTCATCGGCTCCGGCCAACCCGCGGAGAAGGCGTGGACGTGCCGCCTTGCCGGGCATTCCTGCCTTGCGGGCGACGTGATAGGCGAGTACTCCTTCGACCGCCCGCTGCGCCCCGGTGACAGGCTCATATTTACGGATATGGCCCACTACAGCATGGTGAAGACCAACACCTTCAACGGCCTCAAGCTGCCCTCCATCGCCCTGCGGCGTGCGGACGGGACGCTGGAGGTCGTGCGCGAGTTCGGGTACGAGGACTACAAGACCCGCCTGTCCTGACCGATTTACGTTCAGGCGCGGGCATGGGCGGCGCTTTTTCATTTGCGCCGCCCCAAACGCCAACGACCATATCGACCAGCGAAACAAGGAGCAGAGCCGTTGAGCGGACTTTATCCTGATTTTATGGCCACAGACCTGGAACCCACCGCTCCGGGCGAGAGCCTGTTCCATATCATCCCCGTTCCCTACGAAAAGACCGTCTCCTACGGCGGCGGGACCGTTGACGGGCCGCAGGCCATTCTTGAGGCCTCGGACCAGCTTGAAATGTGGGACGGCTCTTCCGTGCCCGCCCGCCGCGGCATCGTCACCCACGACGCCGTCGAGTGTTCCGGCGCGGCAAAGACCGTTATGGACCGCATCGCCGACGCCGTGAAGACCGTGCGCGGCCACAACGGCATGCCCGTCGTCCTGGGCGGCGAGCACACCGTCACCCTCGGTGCGCTGCGCGCCCTTGCCGAGGAGCACGGCACCTTCGGCATTGTGCAGTTCGACGCCCACGCCGACCTGCGCGACAGCTACGAAGGCTCCCCCTACAGCCACGCCTGCGTTATGCGCCGCGCCGTGGCCGACCTCGGGCTGCCCCTCTTTCAGCTTGGCGTTCGCGCCCTGTGCGAAGAGGAAGTCGAGTACCGCCGCGAGCAGGGTATAGGCCACATTGACGGCTGGGAACTCGGCACCATGCCCTTCCCCCGCGCGCTTCTGCCAGAAGGGTTCCCCGATAAGATTTATGTCACCTTCGACGTGGACGGCCTCGATACCTCCATCATGCCCGCCACAGGCACCCCCGTGCCCGGCGGCATCATGTGGCATCAAGCCATGCAGCTGCTGCGCATGGCCATCCGCGGACGCCGCGTCCTCGGCTTCGACGTCGTCGAACTCGCCCCCATTCGCGACATGCACGCCTGCGACTTCACCGCCGCACAGCTCGTCTACAACATCATGGGCATCATCGACCGCGACGCTGTGCTGCCCTAGGGTGAGCGTTCATTGGAAGAAGAAAAGGCCGACGATGGATTCGTCGGCCTTTTTATTTTTGGGGAAGAAGAGGCGGACGGGGAGAGGGGAAATTGCTCCGCAGGGTTAAGGGCCGTGGGCCCTTAACGATCCCATTTATACGCCAGTGATGCGTTCCGGACACGCGGCCTCTATCAGGCCCCGACAACGGCGCCACACCCACACGGCCAACTCCCCCAACGCGAGGGAAAAGCCACCCACCCCTTTTTTCGGGCTGGCTTCCAGCCCGAAAACCTCGGGATT
>NZ_JBUDSW010000324.1:0-3404 GCF_054921475.1 Desulfobaculum sp.
TCCCGGGCCGAGAGTCCTGCGTCATATCGTCCTCCGGCGGAAGAGGCCTCCGCCCATGGGCCGCCCCAAGCGGAGCGGGTCCAGATTGATTGTATGATGACGGAAAAGCCGCGCGCTGAAAAGGCGCAGGCGGTCACACCCCGTCCGGCCATTCTTGCGCAAGCGGCGCAGACAACTGTCCGCGCCGCGAAAAAGCACCGTGGGACGGGGCAACGCGGGCAATCCGCGCGCCGCCGCAAGCGCTTATCCCGTTTGGGATGCCTGCTTTTCCAAAAATTGACGTACCACAGCGGCCACGGCTTCGCCAGCCTTGCCGGTGCCGAAGACGCCGCCCGATGGCTCAATGACGGCATCGCGCACGGCCTCGTAGGCTTCGGGGATGGTGTCGGGGTCGGCCCCGGCCACCACATTGGCCCCGCAATCCACCAGCTCGGTCCATTCGGTTTCATCGCGCAGGGTTACGCAGGGCTTGCCAAAGAAGTAGGCCTCCTTTTGCAGGCCGCCGGAATCCGTGCACACCGCGCGGGCATTCTTCACCAGCTGGAGCATATCCATGTAGCCCTGCGGCTCAATAACGGTCATGCCAGCCATTGGGATGGGCCAGCGCCCGGTAATGGCGGAATTGATGGCATTGCCCGTGCGCGGATGCAGGGGCAGCACCACAGGCACCCGGCGCGCAATCTCCGCAAGGCCGCGGAAGATAAAGGACAGCCTGCGGCCAACGCCGGTATTCTCGGCCCTATGAACCGTTGCCAGCACATATTCGCCCGGCTTCAGGGCCAGCCTGTCCAGCGTAGGGCCCTGCTCCTCGGCCTGTGCGCCGTAGCGGGTCGCCGCGTCAAACATCACGTCGCCAACGTTCACCACCAGCGGTGCGCCGCCATCAAGGGGCAGGTCCGCCACATCGCCTGCCTGCACCAGCGCGCCGTCCGCCGCCACATTGTCCTTACCCTCGCGGCGCAGGTTCGCCACGGCGGTGGGCGTGGTGGCAAAGAGGACATCGGCCAGATGATCCGTGAGCACGCGGTTGTGCTCCTCGGGCATGGCGCGGTTAAAGGAGCGCAGTCCCGCCTCCACATGCATGACGGGAATGCCCAGCTTGGCTGCGGCAAGGGCCCCGGCAAGGGTGGAATTCGTATCGCCCGGCACAATGACGGCGTCCGGACGCTGGTCCATCAGGTCCGCCTCAATGCCCGCCAGCATGGCGGCAGTCTGCTCGCCATGGCTTCCGGAGCCTGCGCCAAGGTTCACCTGCGGCTCGGACAGGCCCAGTTCCTTAAAAAATATGGACGACATCAGGTCATCGTAGTGCTGGCCGGTGTGCAGAAGCCGGACCTCGATTCCGGCGGCCACAAGGGCGCGCTCCAAAACGGCGGCCTTGACGAACTGGGGACGGGCTCCGACCACAAGGGTGACACGCATGGGCTAAAACTCCATAAAGAGCGGTGGTTGGCGGTTATCATGCAGCCCGGCACGCCGGGCCGGGCACGTGTATAATGGATGCACGGGCCTACGGTTTCGCGTACAGTCTTGTCAAGAACACGCCCGGTCCATCGTGGGCTGGGAAATTGACAAGCGCGGGGCGTTGGCGCTACACGCCCAAGGCAAACCACCGCGCAAGGAGGATTGCCATGCGGGAAAAGATTGAAGCGGCGCTGGAACAAGTCCGGCCTGCACTCCAAGCCGACGGCGGCGACGTGGAACTCGTCGAAGTCACCGACGACGGCATCGTCAAGGTCCGCCTTCAGGGCGCCTGCAAGGGCTGTCCCATGTCCCAGATGACCCTCAAGCACGGCATCGAACGGTTCATCCTTAAGGAAGTCCCCGAAATCAAGGGCGTTGAGGCTGTTTAACAGGCCCGTCCCATTCGCCGTTCCCGCCCCGCGCCGCCTCCGTGACGGCTGCGGGGCATTTGTCGTATAGCATTATTTCTCACGGCGCTCCACGGACGCCGCCCAATATATTCGCATTTCAGGAGAAACCAATGAGCGCAATGGTTACACGCTTTCCCCCGAGTCCTACGGGATTTCTGCACATTGGCGGCGCCCGTACCGCCCTGTTCAACTGGCTGCTCGCCCGCGCCAACGGCGGGCACTTTGTCCTGCGCATCGAGGATACCGACAAGGCCCGCTCCACCGAGGAGATGACCCAGGCCATCCTCGACGGCATGACGTGGCTCGGTCTGGATTGGGACGAAGGCCCCTACTTCCAGAGCCAGCGCACGGAGCGCTACAACGAGGCCATTGAACAGCTCATCGCCTCTGGCCGCGCCTACTACTGCGAGTGCTCCACCGAAGAGGTGGACGCCATGCGCGAGAAGGCCCGTCAGGAAGGCCGCAAGCCCAAGTACGACGGCACATGCCGCGCCAAGAACCTTGCCCCCGGCGAAGGCCGCGTGGTGCGCTTCAAGGCGCCCACCGGCACCTGCGCGTGGAAGGATATGGTCAAGGGCGACATGGCTATGGAGTACGAGGAAATGGTGGACGACTTCATCATCCGCCGCGCCGACGGCTCCCCCATGTACAACCTTGCCGTGGTCGTTGACGACGCCGACATGGGCATGACCCACATCCTGCGCGGCGAGGACCACCTGTCCAACACGCCCAAGCAGATTGCCCTGTACGAGGCGCTGGGCTTCACCGTGCCGCGCTTCGGCCACGTGCCCATGATCTTCGGCAACGATAAGAAGAAGCTCTCCAAGCGCCACGGCGCCATGAGCGTCATGGAATACGAAAAAATGGGCTTTCTGCCCGAGGCCGTGCGCAACTATCTGGTGCGCCTCGGCTGGGGCCACGGCGACGACGAATTCTTCACCATGGACGAACTGCTCAAGGTCTTCTCCACCGACGGCCTGAACAGCTCCCCCGCCATGTTCGACGTGAAGAAGCTGGAAAGCGTCAACGCCCACTACATCAAGGAAGCCGGCGTCGAGCGTCTGGTGGGCCTTCTGGACCGCCACCTCAAGGACCTCGGCATCACGGCAAGCCACGACACGCTGGCCCAAATCGTTCCCCTGTACCAGCCGCGCGCCGTCACCATGGCCGACATGGCCGAGCAGTGCGCCTTCTTCCTCGTGGATGACGACACGCTGGAGTACGACGAAAAGGCCGTGAAAAAGCACTTGAAGCCCGCCGCGCGCGAGCTGCTGGCCGAAGTCCGCGCCATGCTGGCCGACCTGCCCGAATTCACCGAAGAGGCTCTCGACGCCGCCCTGAATGGCTTCGTGGAGCAGAAGGAAATCAAGTTCGGCAAAATCGCCCAACCCATCCGCGTGGCCGTCACCGGCCGCACCTTCAGCCCGGGCCTGCACGAAACCCTCTTCGTGCTTGGCAAGGACAAGACGCTGGCCCGCATGGACCGCGCCCTGGCCCTGTAGCCACTCCCCCGGCTTTCAGCACACAAAA
>NZ_JBUDSW010000325.1:0-3383 GCF_054921475.1 Desulfobaculum sp.
AGCGCCTCGTGAATGCCGCCCTGCTCCTCCAGCCAGTCCCGGAAGGCGGCGTCGGCCTTCTGCTCGCGGAAGAACGGGCCGGAGCTCATGACGGACACTAGGCGTCCGCCGGGTTTCAGCAGGCTATAGGCGTGGCGCACATGCTCGCGCTCCTGCCCGTTTTCAAAGGGCGGGTTCATGATGATGCGGTCATAGAGCGTGCCGCTGTGCTTAAGGAAATCGCGGCCTACAAGGGTGTGTCCTTTGCCTTCAAGGATGCTGCGCAGCGCGTCCACCGTCTCCACCACGTCGAGGTGGGCATCCGGGTGCTGCTCCTTCACGGCGTCGGCGATATTGCCCTTGCCCGCGCTGGGCTCAAGCACGCGCATGCCGCCCTTGATGTCTGCGGTCTCCAGCATTTGGCGCACCACCGGTGCGGGCGTTGGGAAGAACCCCGGAATCTTGCGGCCGACCAGTTCGCGCTCGGCGCGGCGTGTGGGGCTTTCCTGTCCCGGAGGCACATAGTGGCTAAGGAACTCGCGCAAGGTCGCCCGGAGCGCTTCGTCAGACGTGATACCCATGCGGGTGAGGCGCTTTCGCACCTGCAGGGGCTCGCGGAGCTGCCAGCCAAGGTACTTGTCCCCAAGCGGGGCCAACTTGGCAATCACCTGCCGGGCAAGGTCCAGCTCGTTTGCGCCCGCGAAGGTGTACATGCCTTGGTTATCGGTACGCGCAGCCCGCGCCCGCAGGCGCTTGGCGAGGCCCTTTCCGCCACGGATGCCGTCCAGACGCTCTGCGAGGCTGTGCAAGATTTCGCGGTGGGCCCGCACCTTGGGAAGCTCGGCAAAGACAATGTCCTCGGCCTCGAACCGATCATCGCTCCGGTCGGAGCGCTTTCCCGACGGACGCTTGTATGCGGCGCGTTTCAGCGCGCTCACAAGGGTCTGGACCTGTACCTTTTGGCTGATGTCAGCCAGATGCGAGGTTTCGCCCCGCTCTATGGCGTCCGCGATGCTCTGCATGGTTGCCGCAAGGGCCAGCTCGCGCCGGGCGGAATCCTCTTGCGCGGCGGCCTCGCGCGCCCGTTTGGCGGTGTTGGTTCTGCGGTCTGCTGCAAGGGACTGCGTCGCCGTCTCATGCAGCCGCGCCGCGACCTCGCGCAGGCGGGACGCCCGCTTGACCTTGGCTGGCGGCGCTTTGTCCACCTGCGCCTCAGCTTTTGGCGTGCCCTCCTCCGGCGCTCTTCCTTCTGCGGTGGACATGAACCGCTCCGCCGCATCCTGCGTCTTGAACTGGAAGCCGGGAATTGCGCCGCCCTTGGCGTAGCGCGAGTACCATCCGCCCAGACGCTTGGCCTGCGCGAGAAGCTCCCGGTACGCGGCGCGGTCCACGCGGCGGTCAAGGCGCACCACAAAGAGGTCGTAGCCGTCGCGGGTGTGTGTGGTGCGCTGCATGGACATCTGCGCGCCTTGCGTCCCGGCGTAGTCTTGCTCAGGCTGCTGGCGCGCGGCGGCACGCTTTTCTCGCTGGGCGCTTGCGACCAGTTCGTCGTAGCGCTCGCGTTGTTCTGGCGTCATGGCCTCCTCGCCGCGCAGGCGAAAGAGCATGCGAAAGTCGTCCAGCGTTTGCGGGTCGTCCATGGCGCGGCGGTAGCGCTGGTAGAGCTCTTGCCCCTCCTCGCGGCGCTTCTGCACGCGCTGTGCGTAGGCGGCCACGTCCTCATCGGTATAGTTTGCGGCCTTGTCGCGCAGGGCCGTGGTCCGGCTGGTGGGCATGTCGCCAAGCACCTGATAGCTCAGGGAGCCGTCCCGCGCGTAGTCCATGAGCATATCGCCATACACGGCCTGCACCACGTCGCGCTTGCGCCGCGCGCCGCGCCGGGCGTTGGGACCAAGGCGCTTACGCAGTGTCTCCACGGTTTGGCGGCCCAGCTCCGCCTTGACGGCCTCCTCCGCTTCAAGGAGCCGGTTCACCTGCCCGCGAACATCCTCCGCCGAAACCTGCCCCTCGCGCAGACGCTGGAGAAAGGCGTCATGGGCGGCCACGGTGTAGGGCGTGGCGTCGTCAACTGCCGGGGCTTCCGGTGTGGGGATTGGCGCCTCCGGCTCAACCTGTGCGGGCATCGCTTCCTGCGCGCCTTCAGCGTCGCCAAGGGAAAGCGGTTCAGGTTGTTGAGATGCCTCCGGCGCAGGCGGGACGGGCGTCTTGTCAGGAACGTCCTGTACCGCTTCCTCTGGCGCTTCAGCCTGCGGCGCGTCTTCGGCCGGGCCGAGGGGGATGGCCTGTGAGGGCACGGGCAGGTCGCGGCGTTTCCAATCCGGGACAAGGTCAAAGCCCTGCCCGGACGGGAGCGCCGTGGGCGTGGCATTTCGGATATGCTCCAGCTCCCACAGCGCGTGGGCCAGCGTGCGTTCCTGCTCCTGCGTGCGGTCCTGAATGCCGGAAAGCTGGCGCACCACGTCGCTCAGTGCCTGCGCGCGCTGTGCGGCTTCTTTGCTCAGGCGCACCGTTTCGGTCCCGGCCTGCTCCGGCAGAGTATCCAGATGAGCCGGGAAAGCGTCGGCGTGGGCGTCCTGATAGCGGCGCTGGACGGCGTTTTCCTCGTAGAAGCCCGCTTCCTCGCGGCGGCGGAGCAGCTCGCGCGCGATGGCCGTGCGCGGCAGATTGCGCGAGCCTTTGCGCGTGGCAACGCCGTGATGCGCGGCAAAGCGACGCACCTCGGCCACGGGCAAGGCGTTCAGACCTTCGGGCGTCAGTTCCTCCAGCGCCGGGACAGGGGGAGCCGTGGGGTCCTTGGCTGGCTCCTCCTGCCTAGGGTGGAGCGCTTCTTCAAGGCGCTCTCCTGCCCTGCGGCCCGTTTCGGTTGGCGTGGGCTCCGGGCGCGTTTCGTCCTGCTCCAGCCAGCGGCGGCGGGCAACGTCCTGCCGCGCGGCGTCAAAGTCGTAGTCAATCTCGGACGCTTCGGGCGGCTCCACATCCGGGCCAATCTCGGGCCCTCGCCTGCGCCGCTCTAGTTCCGCCTCGGCAAAGGCGGACACCATGTCCGGCCCGCCGTCGCGCTTGTCCGCAAGGGGGAACAGGGCTTCAATGCGCCGCCGCGTCTCGCCCTTTGCCTCGTCCTGCCGCGCCCGCTCCTCTTCGGCGCGGTAGTGTTCGCGCAGGGCGCCAAGGTCAGCACTGCGGATGCGGTCCTGTGTGAGGGGAATGGCCGGGCGCTCCCGAGGCACCACGTCCACAAGGTCCATCACGTCGGCGGGTGCGTCAGGCGCGTCCTCAAGCTTCGCCACCTCGGGCTTCTGCCGGGGCTGATGGTGCATGGAGCGCACCGCCGTGCCCGCACCGGCGAAGCCGCCAGCCGCCACCGCCGTCGGCCCCAAGACCATACGCGCGCCCTGCCCCGGCTC
>NZ_JBUDSW010000326.1:0-3382 GCF_054921475.1 Desulfobaculum sp.
CCAACGCCGCCGCCCAGCGGCGCGCATTGCGCGCGGCAACGCCCAGCGCATGCCGGACCAGCCGCCACCGCCGGGGCACGCGTCCCCGGTACCGGGCATACACCTCCATAGCGCCCTCATTGGCCATGCGCTGACGCAGAAAGGCCACGGTCATCCGCTCCCTAGGCACGTGATGGAGCACCACGGCGTCCGGCACATAGCCTACGGCCTGCCCGGTCCGCCACAGGGTGCGCATAAGGCCTGTTTCCCCGTCGCCCAGCCACACCGCGCCAAAGGCGTCCGGATTAAAGCCGCCGCAGCGGACAAGCGCCTCGCGCCGCAGGGCCATGTTCACGCCGTAGAAGACTTCCTGCCCCTTGTTGAAGCTCCGCCCCCGGTCCAGCAAGCTGAGTTCGGCAAAGGTGCCAAAGTCCCCGGCGTACTCCGCCAGCCACGTGGGGGGCGGCACGTCCCACACCGGACGCACCGGCCCGCCAGCGGCGGCCATGTCCGGGTTGGCGTCAAAGGCACTAATATGCGCATCCACCCAGCCGGCATCAAAGGTGGCGTCATCATCGGTGTACAGCAGCAAATCCGACGCGGCGGCGCGTGCGCCTGTGTGCCGGGCGTGATGCAGGCCAAGGTGACACTCCGGCACATACCGCAGGGGCACAGGATAGCTCCCCGCCCGCCCGGTCACCATGCGGCGCACCGCATCATCCACGGCGTTGTCCACCACGATGACCTCAAAATCCGTGCGCGATTGCAGGCCAAGGCTTTCAATGCACCGCGCAAGGTCGCGTTCGCGCCGATAGGTCGGCACGATGACCGTTGCGCGGCGCGCTCTCCCCCCCGAAGCGCTCACCACAGCCCCCCTTTTGCGTACCCGGCGCGCTCCATGGCCCGCCGCGCCTCGCGCCACACGTGGTAGCGCTCCACCGGGCCAAGCCGGCGCGGAGCATAGCCCACAAAGCCCTCCGGCTCCGGCACCACGTCCTGCTCAAGGCGCGCCGCCCACTCCCCGCGCAGGGGAAGCGGCACCCCGGAGACGGCCTTGCCATTGAGGCCCCGGCGGATGCTGTTGCGCGCCACGGCCTTGGCAACGCCTTCGTCGTCCCACGCCACGCCCAAAAAATCGCGGCCCACCCGCGCCAGCACGGAGTGAGTGTCCTCCATAAGGTCCTCATACCGCACGGTACAAAAGCGCTTGGGGCCCATCTCGCGCCCGCCGGCAAGGGCCGCATTCACATGGCGCGACCACATCCGCGCCGCCTGCCGTGCGTCTGCCGGAGCCCAGTCCGCCCCCCATGAGCGCGCCGCCGTCAGTATGGAGCGCACCACGTCGCGCACATCGCGCACCACGTGGATGACCCGCGCCTGCGGCAGCAGCTGTGAAATTTCCGGCAGGAACAGGGCGTGTGAGGGCGTCTTCTCCACAAACAGGCCGCCCTCCGGCGTCGCCGCGCGCATGGGCTGCATCAGCGCCTGCATGTACTCCCGCAGGGCTACAAGAAATTCCTCCTCGCGCAGGTGACAGCCAAGGCCAACCATCCGGCCCGAGTTCTCCGCCACATCGCGCTGCCACGCGCGAAGCTGTGGCCCGATATAGCTCTCGAACAGGCTGCTCTCCTGCCCGGTCGCCACCAGCGGATGGCAGGCCAAAAGACGCTGCATCCACGTAGTGCCACTGCGTGGGCTGCCCACAATGAAGACCATATCCGCGCCAAACTCTCGCACTGCCGACTCCAAGGCTGAAGGAGAAAACTCCACTGTGCCGTTATATCAGGATTTCAGCTCCACTCCAAACCCTTCTGCCACGTCAGGGAGGAAAACCGGCCCGAGGCCTTTTGCCGCCCCAACCACTCCGAGGCATCGCCCCCGGATATGCCCCGGGCGCGGCTCATGAGGAAATCCGCTACCCGCCGCGCCGCGCCGCCGTCCGCCCCGCACAGCACCTCATCCAGCCACGGCTGCGCCGCCCGGCGCACCGCCTGCCGGGACTGGCGGGCGTCAAGCACCCCGCGCACAAGGGGAATGAGGTCCTCAAGGGCCGCGGCCTCGCGGATGACCGGGCACCCGCTGGCCGACGGTTCATGCCGTGACAGCGCGTGCAGGTACACCACCGGCACACCGCACAGCAGCGCCTCCACCACGGCGGACCCCATATGCGACACCACCACGTCCGCCCGCGCCATAAGGTCCGGCAGCGGCAGGTCCGCCGCGCGCTGGCACAGCACCGCAGGCGCCCCGCGCGATGTGAAATACGATTCGTAGTCCATTTCGTATGACCCCGGATGGGTGCGGTACACCACCTGCACCTGCGGCATCTCCCGCGCAAGGGCCGCCACGGCGTCGAGGGTGGCCCACTGGGTGTGCCGCCGCTCGCGCGTTTGCGTCCAGCCGCCGCTGTCGCACACCACGCACACCGGGCGGCGCAGGCGCACCCCAGCACGCAGGCAGCGTAGCCGGGCCGCACGGGAGGCCTCCGGCGTCAGCCCATCAAGATACGCAGCCCCAAGGGGCGGCACGCGCCCCGGCAAGGCGCCCTGACTGGCCACCAGCGCCGCGCTGTGCACGCGCCCGCACGCGGCAAACTCCCGCGCTGCAAACACGTCGCGCTCAGCATCCGTGGCGCAGTGCAGGCCATGGCCCATGGTCACTGTGGGAATCCCCCGCGCCCGCGCCGCCAGCGTCTGCGCCGCCCCGCGCGGGTCCGTGGAAAACAGGTGCAGCACCACATCAGGCGCGGCCACATCGCACAGCGCGCCAAAGCGCGCCGCACCGTGCAGGCACTGCGGCAAAGCCCCGGCCACTTCCGCGGCAATTTGCGCCACCAGCATTCCGGCAAGGGGAGGGCCGACCTCGCCGTACAAAAACGTCATCAGCCCTTCGTCACGAAGCAGGGCGCGCTCCAGGTCGTCATCGGTCCATGCCCCGCGCCGGGGCGGCGCATCCGCCACGTCCACGTCCTCAAGGCGCAGCACCACCGCCCGCCGCTTAACGGCCCGCCGCCACGCCCGCAGCCCCAGCCGCCCCGCGGCCACAACCAGCGCCACCTTCACCCCGCGGGCAAGGAGTTCATCGTACAGTGGCTCAAGGCGCGCCATTCCGGCCCCGCCCCACGTGGCAAGGAGCGCCCGCGCTCCGGTGCCAAGGGCTGAGGGGAGCGTCTCCAGCGTATGCGGCGCGGGCCGCAGCACACGCCGAAGTCCAGCGCGGGGCGCGCCCCATAAGCGCTGTCGCACGCCCACGCGCGCCGGGGCCGCGGCAAGCCCTTCTGCACCGCGCCCATCCGGCGCCTGCGAAATTTCCTCACAGGTGATGCCACGCTCGCGGCACAGGGCCACAAGGGCCTCGCGCTCCAGCCCGGCAGGCGAAGTCAGCAGGCCATACAGCCCCACCT
>NZ_JBUDSW010000327.1:0-3380 GCF_054921475.1 Desulfobaculum sp.
TCTTCACGCCAAGGTGCACCCGGCTGCGCGCCATGGCGCGCGGTGCTGTCGCCCCCGTCCGGCGCGGGCGGCGCTGCCTGAGGTGCGCCCTTGTCCGCTTCGTGCGTCATTCTGCCTCCCACACAGGGTTGCCGTTCTCCTGCCGCCTCAACCAGTTGCGCCCAAACTGAAAAACTCCGCACCGCTCCTGCGTCCCTGCGACGGGGGAGAAACACGTGCCACCTGTACCGCCATAATCTGTTCCCTCTGTTCCCGGACACAAGTATTCCCCATGTTCCGAGTTATGCAGAGGCTCCACCCTCAACTGCCCGCCCCGCTTGTGCACATCGCCCTTGGCAACATGTGCACATCTTGTGCAAACTTGTGCAACACACCACCTCACAACTTGTGCACCCTGCTGCACATCCTGCACAGTGCACATGGCACAGCTTTTTTGAGCAATTCTCTAACAACCCGTATTTACACACTTTTCAAACTTGGCACGGGGCTTGATAGAGAGAAGACAACGGCAATGGTTGACGGACCATAAGCCACCTCCACAGCTCTCTAAAAACACTAACCCGTCACGGCGCAAAAGACGACTCCCCCCTCGTCGCGCTGTGAACCTCTCCTCTTCACCTAACGACTGCATCCTCAACAGGCGGCCGGGACCGGCGACATCCCGGCCGCCACCCCCTCTCCAAAAAGCCGCGCCATCCCCCCCTCTGGATGGCGCGGCTTCTCTTTTGCCCGGGCCCTATCCCCCCGCACTGCCCATACGGCGTCCAGAGCCTGTGGACTGGGCAATTTCACACTGCCCGTTGTGCGCCGTGCCCACGGTGGTGTATGCTGGAGCCAAGGGAGGGCAAAGCAGTGAACGATGTGTATCCAGACCGTTTTCGCCTGCTGGGCATCATTGCCTTTCGCGGCGGCATCGTGGGGCTGTTGTTCGGGGTGCTGTGGGCGCGCCTGACGCGCCCGGACTTTTACGAGCCTGCGCCAGACGTCTGCGTGCTGGCGCTCCTGCCGCTTATCGCCGGAGCCGCCGCCGCGTTGGTTCCGGCCCTACAACGCTTGTTCCGCAACACACCAAGCCTTGCCATCTCCAATATGGAGGTCTTCATAGACTGCTCCATCCTTGGCCCCACCATCGTCCGGTGGGACGACGTGGAAAACGTCAGACGGCGGCGCACGTTGTTGACGGATGCCATTGAAATCGTCCTCACGGAGCGGGGCGTGGAGCGGCTGGACTTCTGGCGGCGCCTTGCCCTGACCTTCGGCCTTGGCGGCACAGCCAATTCCCTGCGCATCCCCGCCAGCATGCTCCCCGGCGGGGTGGACGCCATCGGCAGTGAGCTTGGTCACATTTTCCGTCAACGCGGCACGCTCCTCGGCTAACGCCGCCGCACCACGCAGGAACGCCCATGGACAGCTTTCACGCAAAACACAGCCTCACCGCCCACACAGGGCAGCCATCCCGCGCCGCTTCCTCCGACGACCCGGCGCGGGACAGTGTGGTGCGCATCATCCTGAACCTTGGCGACGCCGGACACGCCGTGGGCAGCGGATTTGTGGTGGCTGGACCGGGCGGCCCCAGCGTCATCACGGCCTTCCACAGCCTCAGCGGCGGCGTCAGCCTGCGCGAACGCCTCCGCGCCAAAGCCATCCCCCCGCCCATGCGGGGCAGCATCCGTCATGGGGCGGAAGTCATCGCGGAATTTCCTCTGTATCAACGCGGCATCAGCATCTTTTTGCGCCACCCCGCGCCGGAGCGCGCCAACTGGTGCGACGTCGCCTGCGTTCCCTTCGACACACTCACGCTGTATGCAGTGGGCACCTCGCGCGCGGCGCGCTTTTGGTCGCTCCCCGGCATTGACCTGCCGCGGGTGGATGACGGCGCAACGCTGGTTGACGACATGGCCCTGCCCGTGGGCAAGCCGGCCCTGCTGTATGGCTACCCCGGCGGGCGCGACTTTTGGGGCGCACCCATAGGCGTCAGCGCCACCATTGCCGCGCACGCACCGGAGCGCAGCTTTCTGCTCATTTCAGGGAATATGGATATGGGGTGCTCTGGTGCTCCCGCCATGGCGCGGGAGTTTGGAGGGTATATGCGCAGCGCGCAGGATGGGCAGCAGCACGTCGCAGCGCGCACGCCCATCGTGGACCAGTGGCTGGGCATGTACAGCGGACGCCTCTACGCCGTGGACGCCGCCCGCCAGTTGACGCAGCACGAAACGCCCGTCGGCGTGGTGTGGAAGCCGGATACCATCCGGGACGTCATAACAGACGGCGTGCCCGACGTTCTGTAGCCGAGTGCGCCGCCCGGCTGAGAAGGCGCGCCTCTGGACTCACGGAGGAAGCGCGCAACCAAAAACGCCGCCCAAGAGATGGACGGCGTAAGACGCAAAGAGAAGCCGGGGGCACCAGGCAAGCCCAGGCCCACCTCCCAGTGCCCCCCTCAGCCAGCACAAGCCAAGGCGAGTCATCTACCGCTCAAGACGCCGCAGCACAAAATCACGCGCCAAGCGCTCCACAACAGGCCGAGTTTCCCGGTGGGTGGTGAGCACGTGGCGGCTGGTTACCGTTTCCGAGATGGGCAACAGCCGCACCTCCCGCTCGCAGGAGCGGACCTTGGTGATGATTTCCCACGCATTCTCCTGCGGGACAGTCCGGTCCCCCTCGCCCTGAATCACCAGCAGCGGCGCGCGCACATCCATAAGCCGCCGCCGGGTGGAACGCATCCCCGTCAGCAGGCTGTGGAGCGGACCAAGGGCCATCACGCCCTCATAGCCACGCCACGGCGCAATGGCCACGGACTCGGGCCGACGGCGGCTTGTAGGCCACATGGGCCGGACCTTTTTGAGAAGTGGGATGAAAGGCAGTCGCCAGTCCGTGCAGACAAAGGGATACAGGCGGTAGAGAAACAGCGGCGCGGCCATGGTGACGATGCCCGCCGGGTCAAAGCGCTGGGCGATGTGCAGCGCCAGCGTCCCGCCCATGGACAGCCCCATCACAAACACGGCCTTGTGCTGGCGCGCGAGGTCGGCGTAGGCGTCATGGGCCGCAGCGGCCCAGTCGTGAAAATCCGTTGTGCACCAGTCGTCCACGCTGGTGCCATGGCCGGGAAGCAGCGGTACGGAGACCGGAAGCCCCTCCGCCTGAAAAACGCCCTCCAGCCCCTGCATCTCGTACGGCTCGCCGCCAAAGCCATGCAGAAGCAACACGGCGGCATCACGGTGTTTTGTCGGTGTAGGCATACCCCTACAGATAGCCCGTGACCGCCCACCGCGCAAGAGGCGAAAACCCATGCGTCCCGCGCGCCCCGCTCAGGCAAACCGCCCCGATCACGCAAAAACCAGCGCGGCCTGCTCACAGGCAGGGTGGCCGCCTCTCAGCCGCAG
>NZ_JBUDSW010000328.1:0-3373 GCF_054921475.1 Desulfobaculum sp.
GTTTCGGCAGGTTCAACATTCTGCTTCTTTGTCATTGCGGTCTCCAGGATCGCTTGGATGTGCTGGTGTTAGCGATTGCTGAGAAGTTCAGTAAGCATCCGGGCGGTGAAGTCAACCACCGGGAGGATTTTTGCGTAGTCCATGCGCAGCGGACCGATGACGCCAAGAGCGCCTTTGCTGGTGTCCGCCGCGCCAAATGGCGCGGAAATAAGGCCGTAGGGGCCTTTGGAAATGGCGGGGTCGTGTTTGGCGAAGGTGACGTTGGTGTGCCCGGCGTCGATGGTGCCGTCCAAAAGTTCCAGCAGGCGCGAGCGCTCGTCCAGAAGCTGGAGCAGTTCGCGCATGGTGTCCACGTCGGCAAATTCGGGCTGCGTCAGGACGTGGGCGGTGCCATCAAGGTAGAAGTCGCGCTCCGCGTCCATCTCAAAGGTGTCGCGCGCAAGGGTCAGCGCTTGCAGGTACAGGCGGTTCAGGCGGCGGTGGGCGCTTTTGAGTTCCAGATGGATATGGGCGCGTGCCTGCCCGAGGGTTTTCCCTGCGTAGTGGTGGTTCAGGTAGTTGCTGAACGCCGTCAGGTCGTCGCGGGTGACGCCGTGCTCCACGGGCACAAGGCGGTGCTCCACCATGTCGCCTTCCATAATCAGCACGGCCATCACCAGCCCCGTGCGCACGGGGACAAAGTCAAGGCTGCGCCAGCGCACGTCGGAGTGTCCGGGAGCAAGGACCATGCTCACTTGTTGGGACAGGGCGGCCAAAAGCCGCGAGGATTGCCGCAGGATGTCGGCAATCTCCAGCCCGGCCTTGTCCAAACTCTCGCGGATGACTTCGCGCTCCGTGCCCGCCAGTTCCGGGGGCGTGAGGACCGTATCCAAATACAGGCGAAAGGCGCGGGGCGTGGGAACGCGCCCCGCGGACGTGTGCGGCTGGGCCAGAAAGCCCTTTTCCGTGAGGTCGGCCATGGTATTGCGGATGCTGGCCGCAGACAGACCAAGCCCACAGCGCCGCGCAACGGTGCGCGAGCCTTGGGGCGTGGCTTGCCGTATGTAGTCCTCGACAATGGTGGTCAGGACTGCTGTCTCACGAGAGCTTAGGGGCATGGTGGTTTTCCGCTGCGGACGGCTGGCGTCCGGTGCTGTCTAGTCTATGGGCGTTTCCGGTGCCGTTTCACTGTACACGTATTCTTGCACGGCATGCACCCACGGCCGGGGCGTGATGCCCGTGGCCGCGGTAAAGCGGCTGGTATCGAGTACGGAGAATGCCGGGCGCGTGGCCTTTTGTGGGTACTCGTCCGTGGCAATGGGCGTGACCGTGCAGGGCAGGCCCGCCGAACGCACGGCCTCGCAGGCTAGTTCGCACCAGCTGGCGCGTCCGGAGTTGGTGATGTGAAAGATGCCCGTTTCGCCCGATGCCACAAGGGCGAGGGAATAGACCGCAAGGTCCGGCGTGTACGTGGGCGAGCCCACTTGGTCGTGCACAACGCCGAGGGTGTCGCGCTCCGCGCACAGGGACAGCATGGTGCGTACAAAGTTGCGCTTGTCCGGGCCAAACAGCCACGCGGTGCGGATGATGATGAGGCGGTGAAGCTCCTCGGCCATAAGGGCCTGCTCTCCGGCGCGTTTGGTTTCGCCATAGACGGAGCGCGGGGCCACGGTATCGTCCTCGGCGTAGGGCGTTTCCTTTTTGCCGTCAAAGACGAAGTCCGTGGAGTAGTGCACGAGGGTGACGTCCATATCCTTCACAGCGCGGGCCAGAATGCCCGGCAGGATGGCGTTGACGCGGCGGGCTTCCTTAGGTTCGTCCTCGGCAAGGTCCACCTGTGTGTAGGCCCATGTATTGAAAATAACGTCCGGGCGCGCGGTGGCAATAAAGTCCCGCAGCCGCTCCACGTCAAAGGCCCAGTCGCCGGGACGGGGGGTGGTGGTCACGTCCCAGCCTTTTGCGGTCAGGGCGCTTTTCAGGGCCATGCCCAGCAGTCCGGTGGCACCGCCCAGAACAAGCGCCCGTGGTAATTGCTCTTCACTCATCGTCTTTCCCCGTACCAGTCGTCCATAAAGGAGCGGTACTCGCCGCTTTGCACGCTGTCGCGCCATGCGCGGTGGTCGGTGTACCACGCAAGGGTTTCGGCAAGGCCGCGCTCAAAGTCGTACAGCGGCTTAAAGCCGAGTTCGTCCTTGGCGAGGGAATAGTCCATGGCGTAGCGGCGGTCATGCCCGGGGCGGTCCTTCACATAGGAAATGAGGTCATCGGGCTTGCCCATGGCGGACAAAATGGCGCGCACCACGTCGAGGTTGGCCTTTTCCGCATTGCCGCCAAAGTTGTACACCGCGCCGGGGCGTCCGGCCTTGAGCGCCATTTCCACGCCGCGGCAATGGTCGGTGACGTAAATCCAGTCGCGCACCTGCATGCCGTCGCCATAGATGGGCAGGGGCTTGTCCTGCTCGGCAAGGGTAATCATCAGCGGGATGAGCTTTTCCGGGAACTGCCACGGGCCGTAGTTGTTGGAACAGCGCGTGATCACGGCGGGGTAGCCGTAGGTCTTCCAAAACGAGCGGACGAACAGGTCCGCCGAGGCCTTGGAGGCGGAATACGGACTGTTTGGCTCAAGGGGGTGGCCTTCGGTAAAGGCGGGCGCGTCTGGGGCGAGGGTGCCGTATACCTCATCCGTGGAGATATGCACGAACCGTTCAATTCCGGCGTCCATGGCGGCGGTCATAAGCGTCTGCACGCCGAGGACGTTGGTGGTCACAAAGGGAGAGGGGTCGTGGATGGAGCGGTCTACGTGCGATTCCGCGGCAAAGTTGACCACGGCATCGGGCTTGTGCTCGGCGATGATGGCGCGCATGGCGTCCATGTCCGCGATGTCGGCCCGGCAGAAGGCGTAGCGCTTGCCTTCTTCGGCCTGCTCCAGCGGAATCATGTTCGCTTTGTTTCCGGCGTAGGTCAGCTTATCAACGTTGACGATTTCGACATCCGGGTTGGTGCCGAGCATATGGTAAATGAAATTGGTACCGATGAATCCGCATCCACCGGTGACGAGCAGTCGCATGTCCAATCCTTTGCTTGCTGGTTGCCGCTGGCATGTGCGCCAGCCCCGCCTCGTGCGGGAGTCCGGACCATATCTCCGGTACAGCGCAGACTCTAGCGTAAAATCGCCCGTCCGCAAAGTCCGGCAATTACGGAGGAAAAAAGGTCCATTTGGGGAAAATTGAAAAAATCCCTTGACCCTTTGGGGCTGTGGAGCTATCAACCATTTCCCGCAGCGACACGAGCACGAAGTCATGCAATATTGACAGGGTGCAGTCGCATGCATGGCAAAGTGGGCGATTAACTCAGTTGGTCAGAGTGCCATCTTCACACGGTGGAAGTCACTGGT
>NZ_JBUDSW010000329.1:0-3349 GCF_054921475.1 Desulfobaculum sp.
CCGTAGTGGAGCGCCCTGCTGGGGCAGGCGGCGACGCAGGCCGGAGCCTTGCCTTCTTCGAGGTAGTCACGGCAGAAGTCACACTTGGTCATCTTGCCGATTTCGGGGTTGTACTGCGGGGCGGAGTAGGGGCAGCCCCATTCGCAGTAGCGGCAGCCCACACACTTGGTGTGGTCCACGCTGACGATGCCGTTCTCATCCTTGTGCATGGCCGTGGTGGGGCAGGAGCGCACGCAGATGGGATTTTCGCAGTGGTTGCACGACAGCGACACGTAGTAGGCGAAGATGTTCTGGTCACAGCTGCCGTCGGCATTGGTGATCCAGTTGCCGCCCACATATTCGGAAACGCGGCGGTACAGGACGCCTTCGGGCAGGTTGTGCTTGTCGATGCAGGCGATCATGCACGTCTTGCAGCCGGTGCAGGCTTCCATATCAATATAGAAAGCAGGTCTCTTGAGCATTGGTCAGACTCCTTTACGCCTTGGCGACCTGTACCAGATTGGTATGCTGAGGGTTGCCCTTTGCAAGGGGAGAGGGGCGCTGCGAGGTCAGAACGTTTACGCAGCCGCCGGTGTCCGCGCCCTTGGAGTTGGGCGTGAACCATGCGCCTTCGGGCAGTGAGAGCACGCCGGGCATCATTCTGGGGGTCACCTTGGCCACGGTGAACACAGTGCCACGGCCGTTGTAGACCTTGACCTTGTCGCCGTGCTTAATGCCGCGGGCGTCGGCGTCCATCGGGTTGATCCACAGTTCCTGCGGGGCAACCTGCTTCAGCCAGTCCACGTTGCCGTAGGTGGAGTGGGTGCGCTGCTTGTAGTGGTGGCCGATGAGCTGCAGGGGGAATTCCTCGCGCAACGGGTCGGACACGCCTTCCCATGTGGGGGTGTACTCGGGCAGGCCGGTAATGACGTCGCCTTCGGCAAGCTCCCACTTCTGGCCCAGTTCCCACAGGCGCTTGGAGAAGATTTCCAGCTTGCCGGAGGGCGTCTTGACCGGGTGCTTTTCCGGATTGTCGTGGAAGTCCTTAAAGGGCACGCTTGGCTTTTCCGTGTTCATGCGCTTGAAGATGCCCATGGCAAAGGCGTCTTCCAGCTTGGCCGGAAGCTCGGGCAGCAGCTTTTTGGATTCGTCGTAGATGTGCTGGACCCACTGCTGGCGGGTGCGGCCTTCGGTGAAGGTCTGCTCCGCGCCAAGGCGCTTGGCGATGCCTGCGCACATGTCGTACACGGTGCGGCACTCAAACATAGGCTCCACGGCGTGCTCGGCAAAGATGACGTAGCCCATCTTGGACGCAGACCCCTGCGGGGCGAAGTCGTCTTCCTCAAGGTTGGTCACGGCGGGCAGCAGAATGTCCGCATAGCGGGCGCTCGGCGTCATGAAGTTTTCAATGACGACGATGGTCTCGCACTTGGAGTCGTCCTGCAGAATCTCGTGGGTACGGTTGGCCTCGGAGTGCTGGTTGATGATGCAGTTGCCCGCGTAGTTCCAGATGAACTTGATGGGCGTTGCCAGCTTGTCGCGGCCCTTGACGCCGTCGCGGGTGGCGGTCATTTCCGTGCCGCGCTCGATGGCGTCAGTCCACATGAAGCACGAGATGGAGGTCTTCACCGGGTTGGACAGGGTGGGGAAGCTGGCAAAGGGAACGCCGTAGCCGCTTTCGCGTGCACCGGTGTTGCCGCCCTGCACGCCCACGTTGCCGGTGAGGATGGGCAGCATGCTGACGGCGCGGCAGTTCTGCTCGCCGTTGGCCTGACGCTGCACGGACCAGCCCTGCGAGATGTAGCACGGCTTGGCGGTGCCGATTTCGCGGGCAAGCTGGATGATGCGGCGCTGGGGGATGCCGGTGATTTTGGCGGCCCATGCCGGAGTCTTGGCCGTGCCGTCCTTGCCCTTGCCCAGGATGTAGGACTTGTAGGAATTTCCTGCGGGCACGCCCTCGGGCATGCTGTCCTCATCGTAGCCGATGGTACAGCGGCGGATGAAGTCGTTGTCCACGAGGTCTTCGGTAATCATCACGTAGGCCAACGCGCTGATGAGCGCCGTGTCCGTGCCGGGGCGGATGGGGATCCACTCGTCGGCCACGGTGGCGGCGGTGTCGGTGTAGCGCGGGTCCACAACGATGACCTTGACGCCGCTCTTCTGGCGGGCCTCGATGAGGTCGTGGATGATGCCGCCGCCGCTCATGCGGGTGGCGCCGGGGTTGTTGCCGAAGAACACCACCAGCTTGGAGTTGACGATGTCGGACACGGGGTTGCCGCTGACCCAGCCGTCACCAAAGGTGTAGGGCAGGGCCATGTCGATCATGGCGTCGCTGTAGGTGCCGTAGTGGTTCAGGTAGCCGCCGAGGCTGTTCATCAGACGGGCGATGGGTGTGGCGCCGGTGGGCCACGACTTGGAGAGCACCGCACCGAGGTTGCCGGTGCCGTAGTTCAGGTACACGGACTCGTTGCCGTGCTTCTTGATGGTGTCGCCAAGGCGCTTCGCCACTTCATCAAGGGCTTCGTCCCAGCTGATGCGCTCGAACTTGCCTTCGCCACGCTTGCCAACGCGGCGCATGGGGTACTTGATGCGGTCCGGGGCGTAGATGCGGTGACGCATAGAGCGCCCGCGCAGACAGGCGCGCACCTGATGGTTGCCGTAGGAGTCGTCGCCGAGGTTGTCCGTCTCGATGCGGGTAACCACGCCGTCCTTCACATGGGCGCGCAGGGCGCAGCGGCTGCCACAGTTGACGTTGCAGGAGGTCCAGACGATGTCTTCGGCCTCGGTGCGGGCGCTGACTGCGGGCTTCAGGCCGTAGAACAGGCCGCCGCCGGAAAGGGCGGCGACACCACCAAGTGCGGCGCTCCACTTGAGGAAGCTGCGGCGCTTGATGCCACCCTTTGCGGGAGTTTGTGATGCCTTTGTTTCGTGCATTCTCAATCCTTGAAGATGGTTTCGTGTGTGTTGGAACGGAAACCTGATCGTGTCCAAATTGTCACAGAAGGAACAAGATGCGTGCCACAGAGCGAAAGGCTATGATTTCAGGTAGATAGGCGAGATTGTGGCCGCACGCGCCGCGGCCTGTTCCACTTTTTGTGGAGGGTGCGGCGCTGTGTGGGGTGTCCGTGTCCAGCGTGGGCGGAAAAATTAGTCCTTGTCGATGTCAAAGCGCTTGAGCTGGGCGTAGATGCGGCTTTTGCCAAGGCCGGATATTTCACACGCTTCGCTCACCTTCCATCCGGCGGCTTCCATAAGCCCCGTAAAATAGCACTCGTCCATAACATTCAGAATTTCCTCACGAAAATCCTTGTAGTTCGGAAAGCCGCCCGTGGCGCACAGGTGGGCGTCGAAGACGCCGCGCATGGCGCGC
>NZ_JBUDSW010000330.1:0-3314 GCF_054921475.1 Desulfobaculum sp.
TCTGGATTCCGCCGCTCACGGCGTGCGTCATCTCCTTTTTCACCTCCATGGGCGGGCTGTCCGGCGCGTTCTTGCTGCTGCCCTTTCAAATGACCGTGCTGGGCTATACCACGCCCTCGGTCAGCGCCACCAACCAGTTGTTCAACATTGTCGCCATCCCCAGCGGGGTCCTGCGCTATATGCGCGAGGGGCGCATGCTGTGGCCGCTCACTTGGGCGGTGGTGGCGGGCACCCTGCCCGGCGTGCTCATCGGCGCGGTCATCCGCGTCACATGGTTGCCGGACCCGCGGCACTTTAAGCTGTTTGTCGGGGTGGTGCTCCTCTACATTGGCGTGCGCCTGCTGCGCGACGTGCTCGCGCGGCCAAAGGATTCCGCCGAGGCGCGCTTTCACAGCGCCGCGCGGCGCGGGACCACCGGGCGCGTCACCCCTCTGCCCGGCTCCCTGACCACCGTCCGCTTCGCCTTCAACGGCGACACCTTCACCGTCAAAACGCCCGCCCTTATGGCCCTGACCTTTGTGGTGGGCATCATCGGCGGCATCTACGGCATTGGCGGCGGCGCCATCATCGCGCCGTTTTTCGTCTCCGTCCTTGGCATCCCCGTCTATGTGGTGGCCGGACCGGCGCTCATGGGGACCTTCGTCACCTCCGTGGCCGGGGTGGCCTTCTACCCACTGCTGGCGGTGCTGCACCCCGCGCAAAGCATCGCCCCGGACTGGGGCCTTGGGCTGTCCTTCGGCCTTGGCGGCGCGGTGGGCATGTGGCTTGGCGCGCGCTGCCAGAAGTTCATCCCCGCGCGCCTCATCAAGGCCATGCTCTGCCTGGTGCTGGCCGGGACCGCGGCCAAGTACATCATCGGCTTTTTCGCCTAGCACGCAAAACAGCGCCGGATAGTCCATAGGGGACCGTCCGGCGCTGTGTATTGCACTTCGCACCGCAGCAGGACGCGGCGCGCCTTACTCGGCGGCGCAGCCGTTTTCGCGGTCGTCAATGACGCGGCGGGTCTTGCCGAAGGAACGCGGCAACGCGCCATGGTCCACCACCTGTACGGCGGCGCGGGCCATAAGCTGGCGGTGCAGCTCCTGCCCAACGGCTGTGGCAAGGGCCTCGTCGCCGCCGCTGTGGGCGCCCTTGGCGCGCTCCACGGCAACGGTCATAAAGTCGCGCCCGTCGCGGCGGGCCAGCGTCACCTGATACTCCGAGGAGATGCCGTCAAAGCCGCCAAGGACCGCGGCAATCTGGCCGGGATAAATATTCACGCCGCGGAAGATGATCATGTCATCACTGCGGCCCATGATTTTGTCGTGCCGCGGCAGGGCAAGGCCACAGGAGCACTCGCCGGGGATGAGGCGCGTCAGGTCGTGCGTGCGGTAGCGGATGAGCGGGGCGGCCTCCTTGCGCAGGGTGGTGACGACCATCTCGCCCACCTCGCCGGGCTGGACAGGCTCCAGCGTTTCCGGGTCGAGGATTTCCACGATGTACATGTCCGCCCAGTAGTGGATGCCGTCGTGGGCGGCGCACTCCAGCCCCGCGCCGGGACCGTAAAGCTCCGTCATGCCCGAGATGTCAAAGCTGTCCTCACTGCCCAAGAGTTCCGTAAAGCGCTGGCGCATCTTGGGGGTGTGCGTCTCGGAGCCGAAGATGCAGGTCCGAAGGCGCAGAGAGTCGCGCAGGCCGTGCTTTTCCACTTCCTCGCCCATCAGCAGGGCCATGCTGGCCGTGGAGCACATGCAGGTGACGCCCATATCCACCAAAAGCTGCAACTGCATGTTCATGTTGCCCGGCCCAACGGGCACAGCCATGGCGCCAAAATGCTCGGCCCCCAGCTGGAAGCCCGCCCCGGCGGTCCACAGGCCATACCCGGCGCAAATCTGGATGCGGTCCAGCTCGGTGAGTCCGGCCAGCTCGTAACAGCGGGCCATCATCTCCATCCAGTCGTTGACATCCTTCTGGGTATAGGTCAGCACCTTGCGTTTGCCGGTGGTGCCGCTGGACGCATGCATGCGCACCACGTTGCGCTCCGGCACGGACAGCAGCGGAAACGGATACCCGTCGCGCAGGTCCTCCACGCTGGTGCACGGCAGGTGCCGCAAATCGTCCAGGCTGCGGATGTCCTCCGGGCGGATACCGGCATCGCGGAATTTTGCGGCGTAGGCGTCACTGCCTGTTGCCGCGTGGCGCACGGTCCATTTCAAGCCATCCAACTGTATGGTAGCCAGCTCTTCCGGCGTGTAGTGTGGGAGAAAACGAGTGGTGCTTTGCATAGACCTTGCGGCTCCTTAACGCTGTAGATGTCCGGAAGATGGCGTCTGCGCCTTGTCCGAACCCTTGAAATTCATTACTGATTGCACATCACGCTTCCGGACCGGGGAACAATGCCCCAATTCCGAAGCCCCATCAACCCTTGCCGCCACATGGAAAACGCACCATGACGCAGTATACAGCCGCATTCCACGGCCTTTCCCTTGTGCTGGGGCTTTGCCTTGGCAGTTTTTACAACGTGTGCATCCACAGAACCATCTCCGGCGAATCCGTTGCCAATCCGCCCCGCTCCAAGTGCCCCCAGTGCGGGCATTTTCTGGCGTGGTGGGAGAATATCCCCCTGCTCAGCTACGCCCTGCTGCTGGGCAAGTGCCGCTCGTGCCGCTGCCACATCAGCGCGCGCTACCCCCTTGTGGAGGGCCTGAGCGCCCTCATTGCGCTGGCCCTTGCCATCACCTTTGGCCCCGGCCCCAAGTGGGCGGCGTATATGGCCTTTAGCGGGCTGTTCATCGTTATCAGCTTTATTGACCTTGAGACCTACACCCTGCCCCTGCGGCCCATGCTCATCGGCTCGCTGGCCGCGCTGGGCCTTGCGCCAACGGTGCTTGGCGTGGACCTTGTGGACTCCATGCTGGGGGCTGTGGTCGGCGCGGGGCTCTTCTGGACGGTGAACGCCGTGTACACGCGCATTCGCGGCGTGCAGGGGATGGGCGAGGGGGACGTATATCTCATCTTCCTCATCGGCGCGCTGACGGGGCTGTCCATGCTGCCGCCCGTTATCATCATCAGCGCAGCAACCGCTGGCATTGTGGGCTTTATCACCGCGCGCGGCGACGGGGACAAGCGCGAATCCGCCCTGCCCTACGGCCCGTTTCTGTGCCTTGCGGCCATTCTCGTCATCCTGTGGGGCGACGTATATACCGCGCGTGTCGGATAGCGGCCCACCCCGGCGGGACCCTCCTCAGGACGCCCCGCCGCGGCAGGCCGAAACAGTGCGTCTATGCGGTCCACGCGGCCATGAATTCGCTGGCCGTGCCGCCTTCGCGCAGGTG
>NZ_JBUDSW010000331.1:0-3286 GCF_054921475.1 Desulfobaculum sp.
CGGAGGCGCTTTGAGCGGCGCGGTGGCGGACTGTGGCACAGCTGTGCGTCATGGTATGGCGCGGTGGCTGTGCTTTTTTGTGGCGGGCGTCCTGCGCTTGCGAGGCCATCTGCCGATGCGCCGCTAGGCGGGCATCTCGCGCCAGATGAGCGCGGTCCACTCGTTTTTGGAGTGGCGCTCCGGCGCGGGCAGGCCAAGGCCGGTGTAGACCTCTGCCACGGCGTCTGCCTGTTCGTTCAGAATGCCGGAGAGCACAAGGCAGCCGCCGGATTTGGCCTTGGCGATAATCTGCTCGGCCATGGCCTTGAGCGGATTGGCGAGGATGTTCGCCACGACGAGGTCAAAGCGTTCGTCGCCGCCGGCCGCGTCCACGGAACCGGTGCCAAGGGCGAATTCATCGCCAACGCCGTTGATGGTGCGGTTTTCCAGCGCGTTTTCAATGGCGAGGGGGTCAATGTCCAGACCAATGCCGGAAAGGCCCAGCTTGCAGCAGCCAATGCCGAGGATGCCGGAGCCGGTGCCAAGGTCGAAGAACCTGCCGCCTGCGGCAACCGCGCCGCCTTGCACCAGCGAGTCGATGGCTTCAAGGCACAGGGCCGTGGTGCCGTGGTGGCCGGTGCCAAAGGCGGTTTTCGGCTCGATGATGATGGGCATGGAGCCTTCGGGGGCTTCGTCCTTCCGCCACGGGGGCAGAACGATAAAACGTCCGGCCTCCACCGGGGTAAAGAACTCGCGCCATGCGCTGGCCCAGTCCTGTTCCTCGATGCTGTTGCGGTGGATGGTGATGTCCGGCCACGTGGCGGACAGGCCCTGAATAACGTCATGCGCGGCGGCGGATTCCTCAAAGTAGATGCGGAACAGCACTTCCTCGTGCTGGGTGGAGAGCTCCTCCTGCCAGCCGTGGGGGGCGTTTTCCGTCAGGTAGAAGGTGACGTCCTCCACGAGGGAGTCCGGAACCGTGCATTCGATTTGCAGAAGATTTTTCATGAATTCCTGTGGTGTTATACTCTGTTGTCCACAATACGGCCTGTGCCAGCCTCCGGCACGCGGCGCACGCGCTCGGTCGTGGGCGGCGCGTCTGGCGTTATGCCCGGACGCTGCCGGGGCAACTGGCGCGGTGCAGGAACGCTCTGCGGCTGTTCTGGGGGCTGTGGGCCGCTTGCGGCTGGTGTGGTCATGGGCATGGGCGTCTTTGTCTTTCGCCGCGATGGACGCCGGGGCCGGGGCCCCGGCGTGAAAAGGCGGCGCTAGGCCTGCGCGAGCAGGCGGTCAAGCTCCTTGGCGTAGCGCTCAAGGTCTGCCGGGTCGATAATAAGCGGCGGCAGCAGGCGCAGGATGGTGCCCTGCGTCAGGTTGCAGATAAACCCTGCATCCATGAGGCCCTGCCAGATGTCCTGTCCGGGGATGGTGAGTTCGATACCGATGATGAGGCCAAGGCCGCGGACCTCGGCAATCTTGCCGGGGTGGCGCTCCTGCAGCGAGCGGAAGAGGTCAAGGGCGTAGGCGCCGGTCTGTGCGGCTTTTTCGCAGATGCCGTCGCGCTTCATAATATCCAGTACCGTGCAGGCCACTGCACTGACAAGGGCGTTTCCGCCAAAAGTCGTTCCGTGGCTGCCGGGGGTGAAGGCCGCGGCAACGGTGTCCGTCGCCAGCAGCGCGCCCATGGGCAGGCCGTTGGCCAGCGGCTTGGCCGTGGTGAAGATGTCTGGCGTGATGCCGTAGTGCTGGTGCGCCCAGTACTTGCCGGTGCGCCCAAGGCCGGTTTGCACCTCGTCCACTATGAGCAGGATGTCCTTTTCGCGGCACAGGGCCACAAGGGCGTCCACATACTCCTGCGACAGTGGCCGCACGCCGCGCTCACCCTGAATAAGCTCCACCATCACGGCGGCGGTCTTGTCGGTAAGGGCTGCGCGCACGGCGTCAATGTCCATGAATGGCACCGTGATAAAGCCCTCGGGCAGCGGCTCAAAGCCGTCCTTGACCTTGGGCTGGCCGGTTGCGGTCAGCGTGGCGAGAGTTCGCCCGTGGAAAGAGCCGTCAAGTGTGATAACCTCATAGGCGTCACGGTCTTTGACGGTGTGCATGTAGCGCCGGGCCATCTTGATGGCGGCCTCGTTCGCTTCTGCGCCGGAGTTGCAGAAGAAGGCTTTGTCCGCGCCGCAGGTGGCCAGCAGGCGCTCGGCCAGCTCCACCTGCTCCGTCTGGTGGAAAAGATTGCTCACGTGCCCCAGCTTGGACCACTGGCTGGTGAGCGTGCCGAGCAGTTCTTCGTTGGCGTGGCCGAGGTTGCAGACGGCGATGCCCGCAAGCAGGTCCACGTATTCCTTGCCGGAGCTGTCAAAAAGGCGGGTGCCCGAGGCGCGCTCCACTGCCAGTGGGTAGCGTGCGTAGGTGTTGCAGATGGAAGCGGTGTCACGTTCTTTGAGCGCGCTGAATGCATCGGACATGGTGGGTTTCTCCCTATGCCGCCGGGTGGCGGATTACATTTTCCCTGTGTGGCCGAATCCGCCAGCGCCGCGGGCGGTTTCGGAAAGATCAGTCACCTTGGTCAGCCGCGCCTGATGCACGGGCTGAAACACGAGCTGGGCAATGCGCTGCCCTCGTCGGAGTCGTCGTGTCTGGTCCGAGGTGTTGAGCAGGGAAACGATAATCTCGCCTCTGTAGTCGGGGTCGATAACGCCCACGCCTTGGCTGACGGTCAGGCCTTCCTTGGTGCCCAGACCGCTGCGGGAGTAGACGAATCCGGCCACCAACGGGGATTTGATGTCGATGGCGATTCCGGTGGGAATGGCGCGCCGTTCTCCGGCCGGGATGGTCAGCGTCTCTTCGTCGATGCAGGCCCGCAGGTCAAACCCTGCGGAACCGGTGGTGGAGTAGGCAGGCGGATGCTCCTCCAGCACCGGGTGCAGCACCTTGAAGTCGACGTCGATGCTCCCGAAGCCCGGGGCGCTCTGGTCGCTGTACATGGTATGCTCCACAAAACGGGGCCGCCGGGTGGCGGCCGATTAAAGAGTATGACGCAAAGAGGTAGTCCAGCAGGGCGTGGAAGTCAAAGACCAGCCCCGGGGATGAGCCCCAGGGCAGAAGAGAGTGCTTGCCATTTTGCGGGTGCATTGGCAGGTTATAACCTGCCGGAGTAGTAGATACGCAAGAGTGTACGACAAGCGCCATGCAAGGAGTATGATATGCAACCTATCCAGGTTTTCAGCGTGGTTCCGAAACTTCCGGAGAAGTTGAGCCCGCTTTGGGAACTCGCCTACAATTTCCTGTTTGCCTGGAACGGGAA
>NZ_JBUDSW010000332.1:0-3283 GCF_054921475.1 Desulfobaculum sp.
GAGCAACTGCACCCGCAGACCAAGGTTCTGCGCCGCGTCAATGCCCGGGGCAAGGTCGGCGTCGCCCGTGATGAGGAGGGCGTCGGAGATGGCGCCATTTTGTGTCAGGCTGATGATGTCCGCAATGATGAGGCCGTCCACGCCCTTTTGGCGGCCCGTGCTGTTGCGGGTGCCAAGGCGCAGCTTAAAGTCGTCCAGCTCTTCAATGCGGCCGTGTTCTTCGGCTTTGCCGTGGTTGCCGGGGCCGTCGTACCAGTAGGCACGCAGCAGGCTGGCGTGGGGGAATTCCTCCGCGGCGGTGTTGAGTAGTTGGCGGCGCAATTCTTTGTAATTTAGCGCCACGCGGCCGCGTTCCGTCATGCGGCCATGAATAACCGTAATGGTCTGACACCAGAAGTAGCCGGCGTCGACGAAAACACCAAGTCTATGCATATAAGGTACCTCATAAATAAAAAGACAAAGGGAGGCGCACAGCACCTCCCCTGTCACATATCGATGCTTTTCTGCATCCAGAATATGAATGGCATGTTTGCTATGCCGAATAGTTATAAAAATCACATACGCCCAGCGCGGCGTGGTGTCAAGCCCTTATCGAATATTGCGTCATGCAGCAGCGGGGGCGATGTGGTGCAACATCGGTGGGTTGAGGCTTCGTGTCTGTCTGTGTAGGGTACTCCGATGCATACACAGGACAAGGAAAAAATGACACGGAACATGCTGGTTCAGCATGGCGAGCTCTGCGGAGCAGATGTTTTGGAGATTGGGTGCGGGCCGGGCCGGGTGACGGCGGATGTTGCCGGGCATGCACGCCGTCTGTGCGCCATTGAAGTGGAGCACGATGCGCTGTGCGTTGCGGCGGCTTCGGTTCCGGACTGTCAGTTTGTCCGGGCATCCGGGATGGCTCTGCCGTTTCGCGATGGCACGTTTGACGCGGTGGTCTTTACCATGTCCCTGCACCACCACCCGGACCCGGAGGATGCTTTGGCTGAGGCCTTCCATATGGTGGGCGAGAACGGACGCATCCTCGCGCTGGAGCCGGTGCAGGAAGGTGAAATCCAGCAGCTATGCAGTCTCTTTGGCGACGAGGGCGACGCACTGGCGCAGGCAGACGCCGCCCTGCACGCGGCGCCAGTGACCCGCAGAGTGCGGCGCGAATTCACCACCCGCTGGCGCTTTGATGATGTCGCCTCGGTGGATGACTACGTGCTTGGATACTACGGCGTCCCCGCAACCGCTGAAAACATTGCAAAAATACGCGATTTTCTTGGCCCGCGTGATGAAGGCGCGCCCCTTGAATTGACGGATACCCTGCGCCTGACGTGCCTCTATCCCTAGCTGGTGGACGGGGCGGCGGTCAGCTGTGCTTATGTAAAAATGCCGGGGCATTGCGTCTTGTGGCGGCGCTTTGGCCGTGCGTTATCCCCGTACGCCGCCGGTTTTCTTTGCCCCGCCTGTCTGAAGCCGTGTTTTGCGGAAGGGGCGCGGCACCCCGCGGGGGCATCCAGACGCCGCTGTTTTCCCGCATTGCAGGGCTTCTGTGGGCGTGTGGGCGTTCATAGCCTGACGCGCCAGTGCCCCTGCGTGGGCGTGTTTTAGTGGAATCTTTCAGGGCGCGGCTCCCGCGAGCCGCGCTTTGTGCCATGGCGATGAGGCCATGATGAAACGCGCTGGAATTCCAGCGCTTTTTTTGTGCCCTGCGCCGGGGCGGGTGGGCTGAAAAACAGTTGGTCCGACAGGGGGTTGCACAATGGAACAAAGGGGGAGAGCTTCAAAGGATGGAGATACTTGTAAATCTGGCGGAAATTCAATTCTGGCGGGCAAAAATGCGAAATTCTATCGCCATGGAAACCAGAATGCTGTAGTGTGAGGTGAACTGGGAAAACCTCTACTTTTGGTGACGGGGAGTTGGAAGCACATGCGAATTTCCGTTCCGGGGGTAGGGGGAAGAGTGGGCCGCCCAAAGGGGTGGCAGATTCGGGAACCATGCGCCTTGGGGAAATCCTTCCGCCAGACGCGCGAAATCTTTCCGGAGACAATCATTATGCGGTTCAAGCATGAAGCAGGGCGCGATCCGCCCGGAACATCGCCACCTCAAGCCATACCCTACACATGAGCCCCCGCGTTCAGGCCGAATGACTCGGCATGGAGCGGGGGCTTGCTTTGCTACATAAACAGCATGTCGATATCAAAGCCGATGTCGGTCTTTTCCTTCTGCTTGTTTTCAATCTGCCGCTCCTGCGCGGCCTCCAGGATTTCGCCAAGGCGGGTTTCCTGCTCCGGGGTCAGTTCCCCGAGCAGACAGCCGATTTTTTCCTCCTCCACACGGGCAACGGTGAGGGTGAGGTGTTTCAGCTCCGGCGTGACGCCGTTTTCGGTGAGGTGCAAAATTTTGGCGGGGATGGACGCATCCATGGTGAAGGTTTGCTCCTGCGGGCCAAAGGCCACAGACCCCATACTCAGTTCCGTAATGGCAAAGTGGTCCTCGTAGCCGGAAAGCTCCAGCAGCAGGTCCGGCACCCAAACACGGACGGCCTCGCGCCGCTCCTTTCCGTTCGTGTCGGCCTTGGCGCGCTCCTTGGCGGTTTGGCTCCAGCTTTTGCCGGTGAGGTTCTTCCACAGTTTGCGGGCCTGCGGCGCGTCGTCGTTGGCGGCGAGGGCGAGTTCCAAGCGTTCCTTGGCGGTGTCCCCCTTGCCCACATGCGAAAGTGCCTCCGCGCTGCCGACGAGGAGTTCGGTATTGTCCGGGTCCAGCATGAGAGCGCGTTCGTATAGCCGGGCCGCTGGCTCGTAGTCTTCCTTTTCCGTGAGGGCGCGGGCGCATTCGGCAAAGGGACTGGGGGCGCCCGCGTCGTGGCGGCGGTGCTCCAGAAAGAGCTTTTCCGCCTCGGAAAATTCTCCGTTTTCCACGTGCACTTTACCCGCCGTCAGGAGGAACTGGGCGAATTTGTCGTCCTGCTTTTTGGCTTTGCAGGCGTAGGCGAGGCCGCGGAAGGCGTCCGCACTTTTGGGGCTGGCCTTCACGGCTTTGGAAAAATAGGCAATGGCCTTGTCCGGGTCGCGCTCGTCCAGCGCCTTGAACCCGGCATCCAGCACTTTTTGGGCGTCCTGACTGGTGGGGGCGGGGGCCTGCGCCTTTTTGGCGGAGTGCGAAATGGCTTTTTCTACTGTGGCCAGCAGCGTGTCCTGGGAGAAGGGTTTGACCAAAAAGGCGGAAGCGCCGGCGCGGGCGGCGGCGGTGACGATGCGCTTGTCCTTTTTTGCGGACATGACCACGACGGGGAGT
>NZ_JBUDSW010000333.1:0-3275 GCF_054921475.1 Desulfobaculum sp.
GATGCCGCCGCCGCTCGTTTTTTCTCCCCAAGGAGCGCGCCGCTCCTTTCTACGCGCGGCGCAATACCGTACACGTGTTCCCCAAAAGCCCCGCCCCTACAGGAGGTCCCATGCCCCCAAGAGAAGCCTACGACTGGCTACGCGCCCATTCCGTGGACACCGCCCGCCTTGAAACCACCGTTTCCCTGCTCAGTTGGGACCAAGGCACCTATGCGCCGCCCCTTGGGCACCACCACCGCGCCGAACAAATCGCCACGCTCACGCGCATCATCCACACCCGCCGCACGGACCCGCGCCGCGCCGACGCCATAAACGCCTGCCTCGGCCTTGCCCGCGAGGCCGGACCGGACTCGGACATCAGCGCCAATCTGCGCATATGGCAACGCGAGCACGAGCGCCAAAGCCGCATCCCCGAGGACCTTGCCGTCGCCATAGCCCGCGCGGCGGCGCAGGGCGAAAGCGCATGGGAACGCCTGCGTCCCAAGAACGATTGGAAAGGCTTTTTGCCCTTCGTGGAGCACCTTTTGCGCCTGCGGCGCGAGGAAGCGGACGCCGTCGGCTACAAGCACGAACCCTACGACGCCATGCTGGACAAATACGAACCCGGCGAAACAGCGGCGTCCGTCGCGCCACTTTTTGACGCCCTACAATCCGCCAGCGCGGACCTGCTAGCACGCATTGCCCAGCGCGGCGGCACCCGCAGTGCGGAAGTCGTCACCCGCCACTTTCCGCCCAAGGAGCAAGAGCGCTTTGCCCGCCATATTATGACGGACATGGGATTCGACTTTATGGGCGGACGCATGGACACCACAGCCCACCCCTTCTGCACCCGCATCGGCCCCGGCGATGTGCGCGTGACCACGCGCTACCGCGAGAACGACTTTGCCGAGGCCTTTTTCGGCTGCGTGCACGAATGCGGCCACGCACTGTATGAACAGGGCCTGCCCGGCGACCACTTTGGTACGCCCTGCGGCAGCTCCGCCTCCCTTGGCATCCATGAATCCCAATCCCGCCTGTGGGAAAACCTTGTGGCCCGCTCCCACGGCTTTTGGACGCACTACCTGCCCTTTGCCGCCTACGCCTTTGAATCCTTCCGTTCCGCGCTGCTGAACAAGGTCTACTACGCGGTAAACGCCGTGCACCCCGGCTGCATCCGGACAGACGCCGACGAGCTGACCTACAACATGCATATCTTTCTGCGCTTTGACCTTGAACGGCGGCTCATGAGCGGCAGTTTGGACGTGCACGAACTGCCGGACGCCTTTAACGAGGGCATGTACGCCCTGCTTGGCGTGACGCCCAAGGACTACGCCAGCGGCGTTATGCAGGACGTGCACTGGGGCGCGGGGCTGTTTGGCTACTTTCCCACCTACGCGCTGGGCAACATTTACGCCGCCCAGTTTATGGACGCCGCGCGGCGCGAGCTGGGCGACCTTGAGGCCATGTTTGCCCGTGGCGACTTTGGCCCGCTGCTGGGCTGGCTGCGCACCGCCATCCACACCAAGGGCGCGCGCCTCGACCCGCGCGACCTTGTCCATGACGTCACGGGGAATGCACCGGACGCCAGCGCGCTCATTTCGCATCTGGAACACAAATATACGGAGCTCTATGGCCTGCGTCCGAAACGACCGTAGCCAAACACCAGCAATACCCTGAAATTTTACTCCTTCGCGATTTCAATGCATTTCAGGGCTTCAGGAGCATTCATGGAAAAAGTTGGAATGTTTTTTCCATCTTTCCCTTTACATTCCTTCGCAATTCTGCTCTATGCTGTGAGTAAGTCCCATTTTATGGACTTGACAGTACAAAACGGATGCAGCGCACTGGATTTCACGACAAGGGGGGAGAATGATGGAACAATTCACTTTGCACCGAAACGGCCAGCCCGACCTCGTCTTTAACGGCTCCGAAATCGCTCTGGTTGATGAGCGCGAATTCGTGGGTTTCATGGAAAACTGGATGGATACCGTCCTCTACAAGACGACCTTCGGCCAATACGTATTGGCATCGGTTTTCCACATTACCAACTGCGGCCAGCGCACCATGTGCACCGCCGAGGTCTTTCCCACGGCTGAGGCGCTGATGGACTTCATGGAAGTCGGCTCCCGTCCGCTGTCGCCGGTTTCGCTTGAGGTGCTGCGGCAGGCCTCACTGCATGACGAAGCCTTCATGCTGTGCACCACCTTCTGCACCGTGCAGTTGCGCGCCCCCAGCAAGGACGTGCTGGCGCAGTAGCCACACAGCGGACCTGCCGCTCACCGTGGTGCCCATCCCACACCGCTCCCCCGCTTTTGCTCCGCAACGAAAAGGCGGCCGCTTCCTTACGGAAACGGCCGCCTTTCCTGCGACTGGGGAACCACCCCATATTGATCACATATCCCAACGCCTCACGCCGCCACGGCGCAAAAGCACGCACGCCTCCTAGCGAATCTCGCGCGACATCCACACCACGCGGCCCAGCACCTCCACGTTGCTCTGGTCGCCAAGGGGGATTTCCTGTGGCTCGTAGAAGCGCCTGTTGTCGCTAACCAGCACCAGCTTGCCGGGCTTGCGCTCCAAGCGCTTGACCACAATCTCATCGTCCATGCGCACGGCGTAAATCTTGCCCACGCGGATATCATTCTGGGAGAGGTCCACCAGCACGATATCCTCGTCCTCCAGCGTGGGGGACATGCTCTCGCCGGTGACGCGCATCAGGCGCATATCATCCACGGACCCTTTACTGCGCAGCCACGAACGCTGAAAGGCGTAATACTCCACCACGCGGTCGCTGGTCTGGGCGCTTCCGCCACCGCCAGACAGACGCGCCGCCACAAGGGGAACATAGTCATACTGGGGTTCGCGGTCCGGCGCGGGGGCGTCGCGCACGGTGCGGCGCACGGTATCCTCGCGCAGGAACTTTGCCCCGTGGCCTGTCTCCAGCCAAAAAGGATTCAGGGAGTGCGTGCGGAACAGCTTCAGCAGCCATTCCGCCGGGACCTTGTTTTTGGACTTGGCGTCGGAGATGGCACCACGGCTCACGCCCAGCTCCCGCGCCAGCGCGCTCTGCGTACCAATGCCCAGCGCCTCGATGATGCGCGCGATAACGTGGGCCGCGCCCACCTCTGCGCCTTTGCTCCGGGTTCCGCCTGCGCCGCCCTGCGTCGTATGTGCCATGGTCTGTATCCTCCTCGCTGCCGCGATGTTCGTCTTTTTGGCATTTAGGATTAAAGCGTCACTCGACACGCGTCAAGCTATGCCATATTTTCCAGTGGGTTCGGTTCCCCTTTTCAAAG
>NZ_JBUDSW010000334.1:0-3274 GCF_054921475.1 Desulfobaculum sp.
CTTCAGGCGTCACGGAATTGATGTTGCTCCAATAGCTCTCATACCCGCCACCAACGGTCACCTTGTCCCAGTCGTAGCTGAGGAAGGCGCTCAGGTCGCGGTTCATGAAAGATGAATCATCAAGGGTATCATCCGCTGTACGGCGGTCGCCGTGGTCCGTCCAGGTGCCAGAAAGGCGATAGTTAAAGCCCTTGGAGGAACCAAACAGAGACAGGTAGGACGCCACCCCATCGGTGGACGAATCATACGTCAGGCTCGTCTCCCCCTGCAGGGGCCGATCGCCTCCTTTCTTGGTGATGATATTCACCACGCCGCCGATAGCCTCGGAGCCATAGAGGACGGACGCCGGGCCCTTGATGACCTCGATGCGTTCAATACGGTCCGCGCCAATAAGCAGCGCCGCGCCGTCCATGCTTTTCTGTTCTGATATTTTCTGACCATCAATGAGAATAAGCACGCGCGAGCCGCTCTCGCCGCGCATCATAATGCGCTTGGCCCCCGCCAAGGACTGGTCAAAGACTTCAACGCCGGGGATATCCTGCAGCAGGTCGCCTACGGTGTTTGCCGGGGAACGGCGAATGTCTTCCTGCGTCAGCACGGAGACCGACGCGGGGACGTCCTTCAAATCGCGTTCGGCCTTGGTGGCCGTCACAGTCATGCCTTCCAGTTGCACAGTTGGTGTCTTCTCCTGCTCTGCCGCCATGGCAGGGACGCAGGACAGGATAACGAGACCCGCCGTCACAAGCAGCGCGCGCAGTGGCGCGGCAGAGGCGGTGCAGTGTGGGGATGAATTGGGAGTCACGAAGCTTTCTCCTCTTCACTAGAGAGATGAAGATAATCAATCATGAGCTGGGCCATGGTCACCTGCCAAAATTCTCCGGCGGTGGTGAGCTCCAGCCATCCATTACGACAGCTAACCAGCCCCGCCCGCTCCCACTGCTCGGTTAATGGCGCAACAAGGGCAGACAGGGGCATGCCGAACTCCTCACCAATACGGACAAGATTCACGCGGCAGAGTTCGAAGGCTGCGGCAAGGGTCTTGTCCAGTTTCGCGTTGGGGGCAGGACCAACCAACATGTCGATGGGCTTTTGCCCACTGGCTATGGCCTCGTGCCAGCCTTCGTAATCGCTCTTGACAAAGTGGAAGTGACCAAAAAGATTCCCGCCAGCGCCGGGGCCAAAAGGCAAACAATGCGAAGGCCCTTTCATCATATGATTGTAGATGTTGCGCTCTCTGGTATCACGCCCCCAGTGGCTGGCCGAAAGCCTGCGGTAATGGGCCTGCTGCATAATGCGCCCCCCTTCCACAAACATAGCGGCCTGTTGAGGGATATTCGCGGCAGGGGGCATGTCGCCCTTTTCTATAGCGTCATGGAGTGGGCTGCCCCTGAACACGTTCAGTTGGTAGAGATCCACGCCATGCAAATCGAGAGCAAGGAACTGCTCGATGTCTTTGCGCCAATCGTTCAGGGACTGACCGGGAAAGCCGTAGATGAGGTCGATAATAACCGCAGCTTGGTCCTGATCCCGCAAACGGATGAGGCTCTTGATGATGGTGTCCCGGTCCGCGATGCGGCGCATGGAGCGGCGCAGTTCGGTATTGAAGGTCTGCACGCCAAGGGAGAAACGGTTGGCCCCGGCCTCAAGGCACGCGTCCATTTTCTCCGGGCTGAAATTATGAATGCGTCCTTCCACAGTGATTTCGCAGTCGTTGGCAAGGGGGAGCGCGTCGCGAACGCCGCGCACCAAGCGCCGCAGGTCCGGGGCTTCAAGGGCGGTCGGTGTGCCGCCACCAAAGTACACCGCATGAATAGGCGCCGTGTCCGAAGGTGCAGCCTCACGCCACATGGCAAGCTCCCGCAGGAGGGCATCCGTGTAGCGCGCGCTCTCTCCCGAGCGGTACGCGCGATTGTAGAACCCGCAGTACAGGCAGTGCGTTTCGCAAAACGGCACATGAATGTAGGCCGCGGTCTTGCCTGTGCGCGGATGCGCCATAAGCCCAGCGAGTACCTCGGCGCGTTGCCCCTCCGGGACAGGGGTCCCGCCAAATCCAGCATGGATGGCGAGCTTCGCATCAAAGGCCTGCGTCAGCGGGTCGACGCCTTCGTTGGCGAAAAATTTCTGGCGCTGCTCAGCAGAGAGCGCATTGCGAAGCAATTGCACTTTGCCACCATGAGTATGACTTTCATTATCAACACCAGTGTGGTTTGAGACATCACGCGTATGTGAATCCATCACCCCTCCGGGTTTGTCTAAATCGCTTCGGCATCCCACTGAATATGAGACGCCCTGAGTACGTTAGCGTAAATAAAGTTTGAATGCTTGAACTTTTGGTGTCTCTACTGCCGCTCATGGCCTCTTGTCAACAGGAAAATGGCAGAATCTGTGACCTTGCGCCTGTCCTGTGTGAACGCGCCTCCCCGCGGAAACTGGCGTGGGCAATTCGACGCGATACCGCGCGGAAAGGTTGCTCACAGCTCTGGGGAAAAGCCTCCGGAGTGCTACACCTCAATCCGTTCACGGAATCCTCTCTCTCCATTTGTTCTTGTCCTGCCCTCAGAACGAAAAAACAAATTCTTCGGACTTTCAACGGATTACTGGGTGAACAAAATCCCTGAAGCGCCGCGATGGCACACAATCGCCCTTGCTCCGGGTTGCAAGGGACGCACTTCTGCCGTAGGGCTTCGAGTCCCCCGCGCCTCACCGCGCGGGGTGTAAGAACTCCTCAAAGAAAATATGGAAGAGAAATGTTTGGATTAGAACTCGCTCCGCAGGAGCTCCTGCTGGCGTTTTGTATAGTGATGTTTGGGGCACTGAGTCAGGGTGTGGCAGGGTTTGGCCTTGCCCTGCTTATTGGGCCTTTGTTGGTGATAGTGGATCCCATGTTTCTGCCCGGCCCCGTGGTGCTGCTCGTCAGCCTTGTCTGCGCGCTGATGGTCTTTAAGGAGCGCAGTGCGGTGAACGTCACCAACGTCAAGCGGACCTTGGTAGGCTACCTTCTCGGCACCGGCCTTGCCGCCGCCCTGCTCACCTCGCTGCCCGCGCGCGAGACCGCGCTCTTGCTCGGCGGACTTATCCTCGTCGCCGTGGGCATCAGCGCTGCAGGACTGTCCGTGCCGCCCAACCGGCGTGTGCTCTTCTCTGCCGGCATCATCGGCGGATTCATGGGCACAGTCAGCGGCGTTGGCCTGCCGCCCCTCGCCCTGGCCCTGCAAAACGAACCCGGCCCGCGCCTGCGCGGCACCCTCGCCTGCGTTGGGCTACTCTCCATTAT
>NZ_JBUDSW010000335.1:0-3195 GCF_054921475.1 Desulfobaculum sp.
GGAGGACCGGGTGGGCGCGACATATAACGCAAAACCCGAACCCGGGACCCAAAATACGACGGAGGAACTGAATGCCTACCATTAACCAACTTGTCCGCGGTGCTCGTAAGAAGCGCACGAAGAGCAAGAAGACTCCTGCTCTTCAGGCTTGCCCTCAGCGCCGTGGCGTGTGTACCCGCGTGTACACCACTACCCCGAAGAAACCGAACTCCGCTCTGCGTAAGGTTGCCCGTGTGCGCCTGACCAACGGTATTGAGGTGTCTTCTTACATTCCTGGTGAGGGCCACAACCTGCAGGAACACTCTGTGGTGCTTATCCGCGGCGGTCGTGTCAAAGACTTGCCCGGTGTGCGTTACCACATTGTCCGTGGCTCCCTCGATACGGCCGGTGTTGCTGACCGTCGACAGGGCCGTTCCAAATACGGCGCCAAGCGACCGAAGTAAGCTGGGAGAATTAAGTAATGCCGAGAAAAGGTCCCGTACCAAAAAGAGAAATTCTGCCTGATCCGAAGTTCAACAGCGTGCTTGCTTCCAGGTTTATCAATCGCCTGATGCGCGACGGTAAGCGTAGCATTGCTGAGAAGGTTTTCTACTCCGCTCTCGACACCCTTGCCGAGAAGTCCGGTGAAGAGCCGATCAAGGCGTTTGAAAAGGCTCTGGACAACGTGAAGCCGCAGCTGGAAGTCAAGTCCCGCCGTGTTGGTGGCGCGACCTACCAGGTGCCGATGGAAGTCCGCCCCGACCGTCAGGTCGCGCTGGCTATCCGCTGGCTCATCACCTACGCCCGCTCCCGTGGCGAGAAGGGCATGACCGCCCGCCTCACCAACGAACTGCTGGATGCTTACGGCAACCGCGGTGGCGCAGTGAAGAAGAAAGAAGATACCCACCGCATGGCCGAAGCCAACAAGGCTTTTGCCCATTACCGCTGGTAGTATTGGAGTAAGAAAGTGGCACGCAAAGTCCCCATCAAAAAACAGAGAAACATCGGTATCATGGCCCACATCGACGCGGGCAAAACCACGACTACCGAACGTATTCTCTTTTACACTGGTGTTTCCCACAAGATCGGCGAGACCCATGATGGCGAGTCCACGATGGACTGGATGGAGCAGGAGCAGGAGCGAGGCATCACCATTACCTCCGCTGCGACCACCTGTTTCTGGAAGGAACATCGTATCAACATCATTGATACTCCCGGCCACGTTGACTTCACCATGGAAGTTGAGCGCGCACTGCGCGTGCTTGACGGCGCTGTGGCTGTGTTCGACGCCGTTTCCGGTGTTGAGCCCCAGTCCGAGACGGTGTGGCGTCAGGCTGACCGCTACAACGTCCCCCGCATCGCCTTCGTCAACAAGATGGACCGCATCGGCGCTGACTTCTTCCGTTGCGTCGAGATGCTGAAGGATCGCCTTGGTGCCAAGGCTGTTCCGCTGCAGCTGCCCATCGGCAACGAAGACCAGTTCCGTGGAATGGTCGACCTCATCACCGGTCAGGCTATGCTGTTTGACGACGAGACCCGCGGCGCTGAATTCGCCGTTGAGCCCGTCCCTGCCGATCTGCAGGAACAGTACGAGACCCTGCGCACCGAGATGATCGAAGCCATCGCGGAAGAAGACGAAGCCCTGATGGACAAATACCTCAACGGCGAAGAGCTGACTGAGGAAGAGATCATCAACGGCATTCGCGTCGCCACCACGAACATGGCCATTGCGCCGGTTCTGTGCGGCACCGCGTTCAAGAACAAGGGCGTTCAGCCTCTGCTCGACGCTGTCGTGAACTTCCTGCCTTCTCCGCTCGACATCGAGCAGATGGTTGGTCACGCTCCCGGCACCGAAGACGAGATCGAGTGCCCCTGTGACGATGACAAGCCCCTCGCCGCTCTGGCGTTCAAGCTTGCCACCGACCCCTACGTTGGTCACCTGACCTTCCTGCGACTCTACTCCGGTACCATCGAGTCCGGTATGACCGTCATCAACGCCGACACCGGCAAGAAGGAACGCATTGGTCGTCTCCTGAAGATGCACGCCAACGATCGCGAGGAAATCAAGTGGGCTGGCGCTGGCGACATCGTCGCTGCTGTTGGCCTGAAGACCGTGTCCACCGGTGACACGCTCTGTGAGCCCGGCAAGGCTGTTGTGCTCGAGTCCCTGGAGATTCCGGATCCGGTTATCCAGGTTGCCATCGAGCCCAAGTCCAAGGGCGACCGCGACTCCCTGTCCGAAGCACTCGTCAAGCTCGCCAAGGAAGATCCGTCTTTCCAGGTGTCCTCCGACGACGAAACCGGACAGACCCTCATCGCCGGTATGGGCGAGCTGCACCTTGAAATTATCGTTGACCGCCTCCTGCGCGAGTTCAACGTTAACGCCAACGTGGGCGCCCCCCGCGTTGCATACCGCGAAACCATCACCAAGGCTGCGAAGGTGGACCACAAGTACGCCAAGCAGAGTGGTGGTCGCGGACAGTACGGCCACGTTGTCATCGAGGTCGAGCCGAATCCCGAACAGGGATACGAGTTCACCAACGCCATCACTGGCGGTGTCATTCCCAAGGAATACATCCCCTCGGTTGACAAAGGCATTCAGGACGCTCTGAAGAACGGCATCATGGCCGGTTACCCGGTTGTGGACGTGAAGGTGAAACTTGTTTTCGGTTCCTTCCACGAAGTCGACTCTTCCGAGCAGGCGTTCTACATCGCCGGTTCCATGGCCATTAAGGAAGCTGCAAAGCAGGCCTCCATGGCTCTGCTGGAGCCCATCATGGCAGTGGAAGTCGTCACCCCCGAGGAATACCTCGGCGACGTGATGGGCGATCTCAACTCCCGCCGCGGCAAGGTGTCCAGCATGGACTCCCGCGCCAATGCCCAGGTCGTTTCGGCCATGGTGCCGCTGAGCGAGATGTTTGGTTACGCCACCGACCTGCGTTCCAACACGCAGGGCCGTGCCAACTTCACCATGCAGTTCGACCACTACGAGAAAGTGCCGAACAGCGTGGCTGAAGAAATCATGAAGAAGAACTAGGGAGTAGTCAGTCATGGCTAAAGCTAAATTTGAGCGCAAAAAGCCTCATGTAAATATCGGTACCGTTGGCCACATTGACCACGGTAAGACCACTCTGACCGCCGCCATCACCAAGGGCTCCGCTCTGCTGCGCGGTGGTGACTTTGTCGCTTTCGACGAAATCGACAAGGCTCCTGAGG
>NZ_JBUDSW010000336.1:0-3179 GCF_054921475.1 Desulfobaculum sp.
TCCAGAAAATCCTAAGGATTGTTAAGGAAATTATTTCCTTAACCCGCCGGAGGCACTCTTCCTCTTCCCGTACCTACCCCGGCAATACCAACCAATCCACGGGCAGGCGGACGTCTCTTTTCGCTTTATTGCGAAAGAGCAGATAGCCGTGCTCGGCGCCGTAGCGGTAGAGGTCGCGTGTGACGGCGACGTCCTGTTTGCAGTAGGCGACAATATCGTCGATGCGACCTTCCTTCCACCACTTGAGGGCTTGCAGGCCGTCGGCGGATTTTTGCGCGCCAAGGGTGGCCTGCGCCAGATGGTCGAGGGACAGGCGGTAGCCAAGGCGGCGGTGCACGTGTTCCAGCAGGTCGATGGTCGTCAGCGTGCGGAAGTCAAAATCCGTGTAGCCCGTGAGCACGGTGTAGTCGAAGCGCTTGATGTTGAAGCCGACGACGAAGTCATAGCCTTGCAGGTCGTCAATAAGCTGGGGGATGTCGTCCTCCAGATAGGACAACGTCTCGTCGGCGGCGGAGTCGTACACGCACACGCAGGAGACGCCCATGCGGTACGCCTTGCCCCACCCGCCGACCTCCTGCGCGGAGCGCTGGGTTTCCAGGTCGAGCACGGCGTAGCGTCCGTTGCCCTGTTCGGCGGCGGAAGCGGGGGGCGTGCTGGCGGATGCTCCCGGCTCATCGGATGCCGTCACGGATGTAGAAGGGGACGGCGGAGTGAGATTGTCGCCTGTAGGCTTCATTGTATTACGCTCCGTAGTCGGTTTGTCATCGGTGCCCGGCGCATCCTCCAGTGTCAGATTCTGAGGACGCGGGGCAGCCTTGATGGCGCGCAGAATAAAGAGGGACGCGGCTTTGTCGATGGGGCGGTTGCCGGAGCCGCACTTGGGGGAGTGCACACAGGAGGGGCACCCGAGTTCGCACTCGCAGTCCGCGACGACCGAAAGAGTCCGCTCAATGAGTTCCTCGGCGGTATCAAAGGCCTGCCGCGTCAGCCCGACGCCGCCGGGCACGCCGTCGTAGACGAACACCGCCGCGCCGCCGACTTGCTGATGATAGGGGGTGGAAATGCCGCCAAGGTCGTTTCGGTCCGTCATGACGAGCAGCGGCAAAATACCAATGGCCGCGTGTTCCACGGCGTAGATGCCGCCCATAAAATGCAGATACTCGTCCTCGGCCTTGCGCTGAATCTCGCGCGGGATTTCTATCCACAGACCATCGGTCTCAAAGGTGAGGGGCGGCAGGTCCAGCGGGACAACGGTCATGAGCTTGCTGCCGCGGATGCGCCGCTTTTCATAGCCCTTTACGGTCTGGGTCACGCGCAGGCGACCCACAAATACCCGGCAGCCGTAGGCCGCACGCACGCCTGTGGTGGATAAAATTTCCGTGGTCTTCTCACTGCGCACGCGGGTGTAGTAGTCCACCTTGGCCGGGCGCACGTGCACGGCGCCGCCCTCCACATCCAGCTTGTCCACCACATAGGACCGGCCGCGGTGCAGATATACCGCGCCGGTGTAGGTCTCCGTAAAGGCGCGGTGTTCGTCGATGTCGCCAATGCTGACCTGCCCCTCGCCGCCGGCTTCCTCAAGGGAATCATGCCCTGTAACAATCTGGAAGGTCCGGCTAGAACCGCGCAGGCTGATTTCGCGGTGCGGGCGCTTGCGGTGGGAGTAAATATCACGGCCATCCGCACTGCGCAGCAGTTTGCCTTCGGCCTCAAGGCGCGCAACCTGCTCGGCCATGCCCGGTTCGGCAAGCCACGGCTCGTCCGGCGACAGCGGCAGCTCCGCCGACGCGCACACAAGGTGCTTTTCTACAATGACCGGATTGACCGGGTTCAGCACCGCATTCTCGGACGGACGCGCGAAGAAGTCGCGCGGGTTCTTCATAAAATACTGGTCCAGCTGATCCTCGCCCGCAACAAGGGCCACGGCGGATTCTTGCTGGGCGCGGCCAACGCGCCCCCCGCGCTGCAGGGTGCTCATGATGGTGCCGGGGTAGCCCACCAGAATGCACAGGTCCAGATTGCCGATGTCGATGCCCAGTTCCAGCGCGCTGGTGGAGACGACGGCCAACAGCTCGCCGGAGGCCATGCGCTCCTCAATATCGCGCCGCTCCTCGGGCAGAAAGCCCGCGCGGTAGGCGCTGATGCGGTCCCTGTAGCGCCCGGCGCGCTGGGAAGCCCACATGGAGATAAGCTCCGTCATCTTGCGCGACTGGCAGTAAACAATGGTCCGCATGCCGCGTGCAAGGGCGGCCTTCAGGAGATGAATAGCCACTTGCGAGGGGCTCTCGGCCATGGTCAGGGCCGGATTCACAAACACAAAATGCCGCGAGCCTTGCGGCGCGCCAGACTCGGTAACGGTCTCGACGTCAAGCCCGGTAAGGTCATGCGTCAGCTGGCCGGGATTGCCCACCGTGGCGGACAAAAACGCAAAGGACGGGTTCGCCCCGTACCGCGCGCACACGCGCCGCATCCGGCGGAAAACCTGCGCCATGTGCGAGCCAAGCACCCCGCGATAGGTGTGCACCTCGTCCACCACCACATGGGTCAGCCCCGCCCAGAATGCGGCCCACCGCTCATGGTAGGGCAGCATGGATAGATGCATCATCTCCGGGTTGGTCATAAGCACATGGGGTGGATTATCGCGAATTTTCTTGCGGAACCACTGCGTGGTGTCGCCGTCGTAGATGCGGGCTTCGGGCCGATCGTCGCCGGGCCATGGGGCCACAAGCTCGTTGAAGCCCTTCAACTGGTCCTGCGCAAGGGCTTTGAGGGGGAAAAGATACAGCGCGCGGCTGTCGGGGTTGGAAAGCACCTGCTCGATGACGGGCAGGTTGTAGATGAGGGTCTTGCCGCTGGCCGTTGGGGTGGCGGCAACCATACTGCGCCCACTGCGCAGAATATCCATGGCGCGGGCCTGATGGGAATACAGCTGCGTGATGCCGCGCCACGCCAGCAAGCGCTCCACGGTGACGGGCCATGGGCGACGGCACGCCGCCGTGACGGCAGGGCGCCCCTCCACAACCTGATGGTGGACCACAAGCTGGCCCAGCTGTTTGGAATCCTTGAGGGCCTGAATATATTCGCGGACGTCTGCTGCCATTCTCTCTCCCCGGCGCACTGCGCCGAGGGACAATCCTTACTGCGCCCGGGGCCTGAGGGCAAGGGGGCAAAGGCCTTCC
>NZ_JBUDSW010000337.1:0-3162 GCF_054921475.1 Desulfobaculum sp.
AGAAATTGAACGCTTTGAGAAAAAACACAAGAAAGAGGCCGAAATCGCGGCGAAGGCAAATGCCGACGTAGCCGACCGGCTCTTCGCTTTGACTCACACACGCGTTGAACAAGAAATACGGGAAATAGAGCGTGTGGCGCGCAAGGACATGGAACGTGGAGCGGATGCCGTCAAGGTCGAGCAGTGGCGGGCGGCGGCTATTGCCGAAATCCGGAAAAGAGAGGCGGAGAAGGCTGTCCTCGGTATGGACGACCATCCCTTTGACGCGCGCAAGCAGGCCGAGGACACGGTCTTTTCCGACGCCATCGCCAAGCAGAAACAGGCCCTCGCCGACTTCCACACCGAATACACCCGCGTGACAGAGGGCGAAACCGTTCTTGCCGAGGAGGCGGCCCGCGCGCAGGCCGAGGCGTGGGAGCGGGCTGGGGCGGACAGGCTGCAGGTGCAGGAGTGGCTGTCCGCCAAGCTGGAGGGCGTCGAGGAGCAGCGCCTTGCCGCCTCGCGCGCGGCGGCGGATGGGATGGCGCGGGCGCTGTCGCGGTATGTAGACGAAGCATCCAACTGGGGCGCGCAGATAGAGACCTTTGTGGGCGGCAGCCTGCATTCGCTGGAGGACCAGCTGGTGAACGTGACCACCACGGGCAAGTTTGCCTGGCGGGACATGGTGTCGAGCATGGCCGCTGATTTGTCGCGGATGCTGATTCAGCAGCAGATTACCGGGCCGCTTGCCGCGCTGCTGGGCGGAGCGTCATCGGCCGAGGCTGGGGGCGTGGTGTCCATGTTTGCAGGCCTGTTTCACAGCGGCGGCGTGGTTGGCGAGGGGGGCATGTCGCGCGGCGTCTCTCCTGCCGCGTTTGTTGGCGCGCCGCGCTACCACACCGGCGGCATTGCGGGCCTCGCCCCTGATGAGGTGCCCGCCATACTGCGCCGGCGCGAGGAGGTGCTGACCGAGGGCGACCCGCGCCACCGCGACAACCTGCGCCCGGCGAGCACCGAGCCGCCGCAGGTGAACGTGCGGGTGGTGAATGTGGTGGACGAAAAGGACACGGCTGCGGGCTATCTGGGCAGCGCCGAGGGCGAGCGCACCGTGATGAACATCATCCGCAAGAACCGCCAGACCCTGAGGGAGATTGTATAGATGGCATTCGAGACGGGAACGGCCACGGACTACAAGGACATGCTGGCGAAGCTGAAGGCCTTCGCCGTGGCGCAGGGCTGGACGGCCTTGCGCTATGAGCAGGGAGCGGGGCACGAGCCGGACGAGCTGATCCTGCGCGGGCCGGACAGCGGCGGCCAGCAGGTGTACGTGGGCGCACGCACGGAAACAAATGAGATTGGCGGCTATAACTGGCGGCTGCAGGGCTTTACGGGCTTTGACCCGGCGCTGACCTTTGACGCGCAGCCCGGCGCCATAGACAGCTACGCGCCGCGTCTGCTGCTCATGGATGGTGGGCTGCGGTATTGGCTGAGCGTGAACGCCCGGCGCATCGTGGTTGTGGTGAAGGCGAGCACCACCTATCAGGTGGGATATCTTGGCCTCATCCTGCCCTACGGCCCGCCCAGCAACCTGCCCTATCCGCTGTTGATTGGTGGGTGCAGTGACCGCAATAGTGCGTGGAATGTGCAAGACTACTACAATACGCCTTTTTTCAACGCCGGGGTGGATGACAACTTTCCAGAGCACAGCAGTGGTAGATTTTTGCACGGGGCGTGGCTGGCCTTTTCCAACTGGTATGAAGACCGTTACGGCAATCACACGATCCGCGATGACCACATGTTTTGGCCGGCCACCGTACCCCCGTCTTTTTCCTCTCCTACGGGAGCCCGAGTACTCTTTCCTGTCCTGCTCTGCTCCAAGACGGCCGGAGCCAAGGGCATCTTCGGCGAACTGGACGGAGTGCGGTACGTGGAGGGCATCGGCATAGCCGGTGAAGACACCATTGACCAAGACGGGGAAACGTACACGGTGTTTACAGGCGGCTGGAGCACCGACGCAAAATCCTACATAGCCCTGCAAAACGCCTAGGAGGGCCATATGCCACACCTGCACCTGACGGACATCCCCAGCCGTGACGCCCTGCTGACGGCCATTAAGGACTTTTTGGTGACCAATGGCTGGACCCTGGATTTATGGGCCGATGATACGTCGAGCTATCACTCCTACTCCGATTCGAATAACTCAGGCGAAGGCAAACGCCTGCACCTGCATTATGGCGACTTTTGGCTGCATATGCGTTCCGCTACGCGCCAGACGGTTTACGGCTATTCCAACTACGGAAACTCCCACCTTATGGTTGACGGTGTTCGACAGTATAGAGAGCAGTTAACAGGCGTCGCACTCTACCCCGCGCGTGGCTTTGATGCAGGGAGCAACTGGGACCGTCAACCAGGGGGACCGTATTACAAGAGCTTGCCGCACACGTACCAAGGGGGACAAGGAAGCACGGGTGCCCTCTGCCGCATTCCTCCCGGAGTTATTCCCTCTTGCCATATTGCGGCATTTACCGACCCATGTTTTTTCCTCCTCTCCATCCAGCACGCACTTGGTTCTTGGCGGCATCTTCTCGCCGCTGAATGTCCCCTTTTGGCAGGGGGAGGGGGCCTCGTCTATGGTGGTTCCGGCGCCATCGCGAGCTGCGCCAATCCCGATTCACATCATTATTTTTTGAGCAACAGCATGGGCGCCAGCGGCGTTCTTGCCCCTGATATCCGGCAGCCTAACGCCATTGACTGCGGCGGCTGGACTCTGTCGAACTTCGGCCTGCGTTCTGAATGTATTGATGCATCGTCCTTGGAAAGCGGCACGCTCAGTGAGCCGCTTCTTGCCTACTCGACGCCGACATTTGCAGGGGTTCACCCCTTGATTCCGTATTATGTGACAACCGAAGCGAAAAACGAGCACACCTCCGGGGATTACATCCTCGGCCAGTTGCCGCACTTTCGGCTGACGCTCACCAGCGCCTATACGCCGGAGCAGGTGATACAGGTCGGCGATGAGCGGTGGATGGTGCTGCCTGTATCGGATGCCGAGAATCCGCACGCCATTGCCGTGCGCTATGACGGGGACTGACCATGGCGCAGTATGACGGCATACGCATCCCCTCCCTCTGCGGGCTGCCGCCGCGCGAGGTGGCACGGGGCATAGCCGCATGGCGCGGGGTG
>NZ_JBUDSW010000338.1:0-3155 GCF_054921475.1 Desulfobaculum sp.
CACCTGCGCATCACCTACCGGGTGCTGGCCCTGTACTGCATGACGCGGCTTCTTGGACGGCTGACCGGGGGCGGAGACGCCTACGAACGGGTGTAAGGACAGAGGGGCATGGACGAAAAAAAACTTGGATTCCGCCAGAGTGTGGCCCTTGGCCTGCGGTATTGGCCGACCTTCATCAAGCTGCTGCCCAAGCTGTATGTGGAGCGCTTCAACCAGCGCAAGGAGCTGGGCTTTCCGCGCATCATCACGGTGTTTGCCACGGAGCGGTGCAATATGCGCTGCCCCATGTGCCTTGTGTGGAAATCGCGCGAGCAGTTTGGCGCGGACGGCGAGACCATCACCGCCGAGTCCATGCGCCCTGTGCTGGACGAGGCCGAGCCATGGGGCACGGGCTTTTACTTCACGGGCGGGGAGCCGCTCATGAACCGCGAGGTGCCGGACATCATCGCCATGGCGTCGCAGCGGCGGCTTCTGACCGGGCTGACCACCAATGGCCTGCTGCTGAAAAAGCGCGCGCAGGAACTGCTGGACGCGGGGCTGACCTTTCTCTCCGTGTCCATTGATGCGCGCGAGCCGGTGCACGATGCCAACCGGGGCCTTGAGGGCGCGTTTGCCCACGCAGTGGCGGGCATTGAGGCCATGCAGGACATTGCGGTGCTCCGGCGCTCCGTATTTCCCATCATCAAGCTGAACGCGACGTTTTTTCCTGAAAGCCTTGGCGATTTGGAATATCTGGTGGCCCTTGCCGGACGCCTTGGCGTGGCGGAAATTACCTTCCAGCACCTCAGCTTTGTGGATGACGTGTGCCGTGAGCCGCAGCGCCACTACGCGGAAAAGCTCCCCTATGGCGATTCCTTCCAAGGCATGGACGTTGGCGAGCGGTGTTTTTCTCCGGAGCAGATTCAGCGCATTGCGGCCTTTATGGCCAACGCGCCCGAGCTGGAGGCCCAGCACGGCGTGAAGGTGGGCTTTGGGCCATCGACCAACAGCGTGGAGGGCTACTATACGCCGGGGTTCCCGTCGCGGCAGTCGTTCTGCTCCATTCCGTGGTCGGAGCTGAGCATCCGCGCCAATGGCGATCTGGAGATGTGCCACGGGCACGTCATCGGCAACATCACGTCCTCGCGGGTGCACCGCGCATGGAAAAGCCCGGTTGCCAAGGAGTTCCGGTCCTTCATCGCGCGGCATCCCAATGCGCCGCCGTGCTACCGGTGCTGCGCCCTGAAATACCACTTTGCCGAAGGGGGAACATCATGACCATGCGCCAAAGCGCCGTTGCCGCCATGGTGCTGGCGCTGTGCCTGCTGACGTGTGCGGGCGCGGCCCGCGCCGCGGAGGACGCCCCGCCGCCGGACCCGCGCACCCTGATGGTGGACATTGTCCGCGACCCTTCCTTCACCTTGGAGACGGGCGTCTTTTTTGCGGACCAGAATGAGGAGGGCGCGGCGCTGCTTGACGCTGTCATGCGTGAGCGCGGCGTGAGCGGGCGGTTGCTCCTGAAAAAGGACCGTGAGCAGCCGGTGCAGATGACGCAGACGCTGACGGATTTTGCCCTGCCCATGATGGAATTTCGCAAGGTGAGTCCCGTACGGTACCGCATCCGCGTGCACGGCGCGCGGGGCGGGTTTCCGCTGTTGGTGAACGAGACCTTCCATCCGCAGTGGCGGCTGTACCTGCGCCCCTTTACGCCGCAGCCGCGACGGCAGATGGACGCCCTGCTCGCGCAGTACCGCATTCTGGAAGGCAACGAAGCCGGGCAGGCCGCGCCGGAGCGTGTGCGGGAGTTTATCGGCAAGGGCTGGGTGAGCACGCTGGGCGACGGCGCGGAGAAATCGCGCAAGCATTACGGTTTTGATGAGGACGGGCGCGACTACGTGGACCATGTGGAGACGTATACCGTGGACTTTGTCTCCCGCGCCTACCACCGCAGCATCCAAAACGACAACCTGCCCGCCGGGACCTACGACGAAAACTGGGGCGCAGGGCACATTGCCGCCAATGCGAAGGAGTGGTTGGACGTGGATGAGCCTTTTGCCCCGGCGCATTGGACAGCCTCGTCCGGGACGGGGGCCAGCTATCAGTGGCCCGCGGAGTTGCACTGGGTGGTCAACGGTTTTGCCAACAGCTGGTGGGTGGACCCACGCCTTGTGCGCCTGCTGCCTCAGGCAACGGAGAACCAGCCCGGCTACTGGCGCGAAGGACCGGAGGGTATCGACTTTGAAGTGGTGGTGGAATTTGAGCCGCAGCGGTATTTTTTAACTGGTGCGGCCATCAGCCTTGGCACCCTTGGGGTGTGCCTTGTGGTGCTTGGCTGGTGCTGGGTGCGGCGGCGCAGGGAGCGGTAGCGCGGGGCGCTTTTCACGCAGGCCAAAGCTAGGCAAAAAAGAAACGGCGGGCCGTCCCTTGTGGGGCGGCCCGCCGCTGTGTGTGCATGGGTGCGGAGATTAGCGTCCGCCGAGGTCGAGGTGCATGTCCTTGGGCCACTCAAGGGAGTAGCCGTACTGGATGCGCTCCTCTGCGCCGGGGGCGAGGGTGGCGGTCCAGACGGCAAGGCCGTCCTCCTTGTCCGCGCCGCCAAGGCGCATATCCACGGAGATAGCCTTGTCGCGCAGCTGGGGCAGGGCGTCCTCCACGCGGATGTCCACCGGCGTGGCGTGCTGGTTGCGCACGGTGAGGGTCCAGTTCCAGTCGTAGGTATTCTTGGTGGTCAGGAACCCTTCACTGCCGGAGGTCTTGTCGTCCGTGGTCAGGGACACGTTAAGGAACGGGTCCGCGCCGAAGTAGAGGTCCGCCGTGGTCTCGTTCATGGCAAAGCTGCGCTTGTGGATGAAGGCCGAGTCCAGAAGGAACGAGGCCTCGCCGCGCGGCAGTCTGGGGGCGGCGTCCAGCTTGATGGCGGCGTGGACGTAGGCGCGGTCCGATACCTGCGGGCGGATGATGGCGTCAAAGTCGGCCTTCCACGTCAGGCGGCGCAGGGCAATGCGCCGGGTGTCGCCGGACTGGATGGACACGGTGCCTGCGTCGTATTCGTCAAAGGCGGTGCGCTGGGTGGCCTGTGGTCCGCCAGCAGCGGGGGCGGCCATCATGGCCATTTCCACATTGGCGTCAGCGGCGCGCAGGGTTTTGACGCGCGGGCGTACCTGTACGGGCTGGAT
>NZ_JBUDSW010000339.1:0-3121 GCF_054921475.1 Desulfobaculum sp.
AGGGGCTGGGCGGTGCGCATCATGCCGTAGCCACTAATGGTTGCCAGCACGCCAGCGCTCACCGCCACGGCGGCGGCTTTGCCGCGCGCGGCCACGGGCATGGCAATGCTCCCGGCAATGAGGCCAGCAAGGGCGTTGGCGCCGATGAGCGACGCCGCCTGCAACAGCCACGGCACGGGAACCAGCGCGCTGGAGAGCGGAAGCCACGCAAAGCCTGTGAACAGCCAGCCGCGCAGGGCCTCAAGGGCGGTCCAGAGCGCAGCGGCGAAAAGCCCTGTCGCCAGCCAATGGAGCCTCTCCTGCACCAGCCGGAGCCCAGCGGCGAAGATGCCCGTGTACAGCCCGCAGTACACCCCAAGCAGCATGGGGCAGGGCGCGGCCAGTATCCACGGCAGGTTGCCGTAGTCGTGCACGGGCAGCGCCACCCAGTACATGCAGCCGCCGTAGGCCAGTGCGCCCGCAATGAGCGCGCTGCGGAAGGCTTTGGCCGGGGTGGCGGCAAAGAGGCCGCACAGCGCGATGCCAAGCGGGAACAGGAGAATGAGGAAAGGGACCTGAATAAACGGATTGGCAAATCCTATCCAGGCCCCGATGCAGGCAATGAGCGTGGCGATGATGTGGCGCAATGGCTATTCCGAGTCTGTAGGAGCCTCTGAGCGGGGCTTGATGAGTATCCAGTGGATTTGCTTGGCGTCGGCGTCCTTAATTTCAAAGACTTCGCCGTTGACGGCGAAGCTTTCGCCATTGGTGGGGACGCGGCCTGCCAGTTCGCAGATGAATCCACTCAGGGTCTCCACCTGTTCGGACTCCAGCTTCAGCCCCAGCCGCTCCTCAATTTCCTCAAGGGGGGCGCGTCCGCTGACCATGAAGGTGTTTTCTTCAACGGTCTGGATGTCTTCCGGGCGGGGCTGGTCGTATTCGTCTTCAATCTCGCCGACGATTTCCTCCATGATGTCCTCAAAGGTCACGAGGCCGGAGGTGCCGCCGTATTCATCAAGAGCGATGGCGAGGTGATTCTTGGTGGAGCGGAAAAGCTGCAACATATCCGTCACGGCCTTGGTCTCGGGTATGAGCAGCGGCTGACGCATAATGTCGCGGCATGTGGCGGTGCTGTCCTCATGCTTATGGCTGACCCGCAAGAGGTCCTTGGCGTGGACGATGCCTACGATGTTATCTCGGTTTTCCTTGTAGATGGGGATGCGGGAGTGCCCGCACTCCATAATGAGGGCGGCAATGTCTTCCAGCGGGTCCTCAATCTCCGCACACTGGATGTCCGTGCGGGGAATCATGATATCGCAGACCTGTTTGCGTCCAAGTCGGAGGACGTTTGACATCATGGAGACTTCCGTCGCCGTGAGTTCTCCGTCCTGTCTGGCCTCAAGAAGGGCGTCTTCGATCTGGCTGCCCTTGTGGCCGAAAAGTCTACTGAAAAGAGAGGTGAACAATCCTTCCGAATCGTCTTCCAACGTGGTTCCTCCTGTGGTGTGTTGGCGCGTAATACTTCTTCGAAAATGTAAGAGGTTGCAAGCCTACGTCAAGCCTTTTTCCCGGTAGAGTTGCAGATGACGTCGTGCAACCCAGTTGCCGACGGCGGGAATACCGTTTTCGTCCACCGTCCGCCAGACAATTTCGCCCCCGCCTTCCTTGAGCAGGCGTCCGCGTTCCATGAACTGTATTCCGGCCTCCAGGCGCTTGGTGTCGAACTCTTCGTACCTGTTCTGCACACGCACCATGGACCACAGGGTGACCTTTTTGGACGCCTCTGGGTCAAAGAGCTGCGCCATGACGACGTAGCGCTCGCCAATTTCAAACTTCAGGCCGGACTGTTTCACGGTCTCGTGCGGCAGTTCAAGGCGCATGCCGCCGGAGGAGATATTCATGATGCGGATGGGTCTGTCGGTCATATCGCGCGAGGCAAGAAGCGGCGGACGGCCCCAGTCCTTGATGTGGGTGAGGCGTTTGCCGTCTCTGGACATCGGGTCCGGCCACAGGGCCAGCCCAAGCGTGTATTGCAGGGGCGGCTCTATGCGCAGGGACAGGCGCTTTTGGCTGAGTTCCACATGCTCGGGAACCGGCAGGCTCAGCAGGGTGACGTCCTTGGAAACCTTGCGGATGCCCTTGATGCGCGTGGAAAAGGTGTAGAAGTCGGAATGTCCGGGCCGGGCGGGGTTCGTAATGCGGAAGAAGCACTCCACGGGGCGCTCCAGCCAGCCTTGGTGCGCTTTGATAAAGCCGGAGATTTCAAGCTCCAGCAGGCCGTTTCGGACGTCTTCCAGTGAGCAGGCGGTGGAGGTTCGGTTGCCGGCGTTGCTTTCGCCGCCAAAGCGCAGTTCGATTTTGCTGCGCTGAACCATGACGGAGTCAAAGAGGTTGGCGATATCGCCGGGGTCAACAATCCATGACGGGGGCGTGGTTTTCCTGCGCGAGCGCATGTAGTGGTTCACCAAAATGCCGCACCCGCCCACGATGAAGACCACGCTCAGCGTGGCAAGAATCGTGATGAAGGTGTCGCCGGACAGTCCCCAGGAGCCGAAGGTGTTCTGGACGTTGTTCAGGAAGGACTTGTCAATAGTCCCGCGCTGGGCCGTGATGAGCGGCAGGGCGCTGTCTGTGAGAATGTCGGGGGAAAGCTGCATGGACTCTCTGGCTCCTCCTCGGAGCATAGTGTGTTTGCTGTGCGCCGCCGTGGCGGCGGGGGTGTGGCAGCATGGCGCGGTGGCGTTTGGGGCGACAGGTTTTTGACGCGGCAATTGGCCGCTGTGCGTATTTGCCCGTCCTGCAAGGAAAAGCGTTGGCTGCTGCCCTGTATTTATGCAAAAAGAAGTCCAGAGTACAAGTCTTTTGATGCATGAAAAAGAGCTGAAATGGCGGGATATTGCGACGAGGGGATGACGCGGCCACGAAATGGAAGGGGGGTGCGGGCCAAACAGAGGCGAAACGCAACCGCCGACGGGACGCGACGTGTGCCGGTAGTATACTCCGGGAGATGTGTGGTGTGAACGATTTTCGTTACAAAATCGTCACAGGCGTGGTGCTGTTGGTGGCGGCCAAGGGCGGTACCGGCAACTGTTGGGTGGAGCGCATTGAGAGGTGGCCCGTGAGCGGTGAAGTGTTGAGAGGT
>NZ_JBUDSW010000340.1:0-3115 GCF_054921475.1 Desulfobaculum sp.
TCTCCGCGCAGTGGGGGACCATTTCGTAGGCGGTGCAAAAGTCGCAGGTGATGGGGCTATTCAGCGTAAAGCTCACATTCGGCGTAACGGCCACCACCTCAAAGGCGCGGCCCGCGTAAGCCCCGGTGACAAAGTGGACAAGGTCGCCCACGGTGATGTCGCGGGTGTTGGATGTGGCGCACACACCGCCTGTGATGCCGTCCGCCATGCTCAGCGCCCCGCCAAAGGTCTTGGCCGTGGCATTGCTCCACACGCCAAAGCCCGAGTTGGGGAGCAGGTTCCGTGGGCGCGCCGTGGTGCTCAAGGCCGCAGCCTGCGCCTCATCGCGCGCGGCTTCGGCCCCGGTACAGGCGGTGGCAGCGTCCGTGGCGCTTTGGGCGGCGTCGCCTGCGGAGACAGCCGCGTTACTTTCGGACAGGCCTGCGCTCTGCGCTGAATCCTGAGCGGCGGTTGCGGATGAGGACGCGGCGTTCGCTGAAGACTGCGCCGCATCACGCGCGGCAAGGGCATCATCCTTCGCCAAGACCGCCACATCCCGCGCCGTTTCCGCCGCGCCCTGCGCGCTTTGCGCCCCGTCTCTGGCGGCTTCGGCAAGGCTTTGGGCGTCAACAGATGCGTCCCGCGCCGCCTGCGCCTCGCTTCGCGCCGTAACAGCCACGTCGCTCGCGGCCACAGCGGTATCCCGCGCCCCAAGGGCTTCCCCGGCGGACAGGGCGGCTCCGTCCTCGGCGAGGTGCGCCGCGTCTCTGGCGGATTCCGCCCCGGTCCGCGCGGTTTCGGCGGCGCTTTGGGCGCCGTAGGCAGCGTCGCGGGCGGCGCTGGTTTCATCGCGCGCGGCAAGGACGGCGTCCGTCACCACCTGCCCCGCGCCAATGGCCTCATAGGGGCCAAGGTCCGCGATATCCTCAAGGCGGCAATCGCGGTTCGGCACGCCGCAGGTCACCTTCACCGGGCGGACCATGTCGCCGGTTTGGTGCACCACAAACGCCCACTCCGTGCCCCGCCGCCCCAACTCGTTGGGGAACACGCGCACCACGGCGGCGCCGGCGGCGTCCGTAAAAACCTCCACATCCGCCGGGACCACCACGCTTTGATACACCTCGGCGGCGGTCAGGCGCGCCGTCACCAGCGCCCCCACAACGGGCGCGCCCACGGCGTCGCTGACGGTTACGGTCACGGCAACGGTGGGTACGGGCATGGCTCCTCCTATTCAAAACGCTGGGGGTGCACCATCAGCGGCTTGCGGGTGAAGGACTTGCGCAGGCGGCGCTTGGCGCGGCCCATGCTCTCGCGAAACTGCGCGCCGTAGAACTGCGCAAGGCCCGGATTGGTCCACGCCTGCCCCGGCATCACCAGCAGCGAGGCCAGCGCTCCGGCGGCAATGCCCCCGGCCCACGCCTCATGCACGGCGCGCGGAATACCGCTGGACGTCTCCGACGGCTTGAGCGCTACCCGGCAGGTCAGCCACGCGCGGCGCTCCGGCGGCCACAACAGCGACAGCACCGGCGGCGCAAAGGTAAAGCCCTGCCCCGCCTCAAGGCGCGTCTCCCCCACGGCCACGCTCACGATGCCCGCCACAAGGCTGCCGCCCTCTGACGCGGCAATGTCGTATTCCATCAGCCCCGGAAGCACGCGCACGCGGTCGGCATCGGCCTGCCATATCCATGTTTCCTCGCAGAAGGTCGCGGCCGCATCGCGTAGGGCGTTTCGGGCCTGCTGGGCCGGAAGCTTGGGGCACACCGGATACAGGCGGTTAAAGAACTCATCCCACGAAACGCGCGCCATGCCTTACTCCTTGCCGGGGTTGTTGGGGGAGATGATGATGTCCGTTTGCGTCTTGATGCCAAGGCTCTGGTAGAAACTCTTTTCAAACGCGGCCGCGCGCACCGTGGATGCGCCTTCGTCCTCGCGCAGGAAGGCCATACGCAGCATCCATTCCACCACCGGCCCGGCGTAGATGTCCGGCAGACTCAGGGCCAACGGTTCCTCAGCCCACCACGCCGGGGACTGCGCGGGCGCGTTGCCCACATTGTCCGCCGCCAAACTGCGGAAGATGACGCCCTCAGCGCCAGCCCCCTCACGGTAAAAGGCCAGCTCGCCGGCGGCGTAGGTCACGCCCTCGGCCCAGCCCAGAATCCGGGGCACGTCGGCAGGCGACACCGCGTAGCCGATTTCCACGTACACATCCGTCACGGCGGACACGGGCGGGGACACCCAAAAGCTGCGCGGGTACAGGTCGCTAAAGGCCCAGTTGTCGATGGCGGTGGCGCCCGGTCCTGCGGGCCATGCAAGGTTGGCGGCGTCCAGCGCGGCCTTGTCCACCAGCTGGATGCTGGTCCCCGGCGTGGCGCCGTCCGCGCCCATGTTGCGCAGCACGTCGAGCAGGCGCACGCCGTCGTCTGGGATTTCCTGCAAAACGCCCGGCGCCAGCCGCACCACGGTGATGGCGGAGCTGGCATCCGGGCGCTGCAGGGCCACCTGCCGCTGCGCCGCATTCAGGTACTGGCCCCACAGCGGAACAGGAACGCCCGTCCCGCCAAGGTCGTTGTACTGCTGCTGCGCAAGGTGGATGCGCTCCGCCACCAGCATGATCAGGCCCCGTCCATGCGGTTCACGATGAAGCGCGGCTCTTCGGCCGAATGGGTGACGTTGTGCTCGTCGGTCCACCACACGGTACGCACCGCATCGCGCAGCACGTTGAAGACGGACTCCGGCACGCTGACCTGATGCTTGCGCCGGATGACCCAGTTTTTGCCGTTGACGGTGACGGTCACATCGCGCTTGCCGTCCTCGCCCGCGTCCTCGGCAATGATGATGGGGATGGTCCGCTCCGGGGCGGCTGGCGCAGAGGGCCGGGGCGCGGAAAGGGGCGCGAGGGCGCGCTCCTCGGCTTCGGCCTCAATCTCCGCCGCGCTTCCTTTGGCGTCCTCGATGATCGCGTGTGCCTGTGCCTGCGCTGCGGCGATGATTTTCTGGGCCTGCGCCTCGGACTCGGCCAAAAGTGCTTCGGCGCTTTCCAGCGCGGCGTCGGCGTCGGCCGGTTGAACGTCCTCTGCGGAAGCGTTCTCTTCCTCTGCCAACGCCGCCACGGCCTGCTCTTCCACTGCCGCATCCT
>NZ_JBUDSW010000341.1:0-3102 GCF_054921475.1 Desulfobaculum sp.
CGGTTCAGCTTACGCTGGGGGATGTCGATTTCGATGGTATCGCCTTCCTGCACAAGGGCGATGAGGCCGCCGTCTGCGGCTTCGGGCGACACGTGGCCGATGGCTGCGCCGCGGGTGCCGCCGGAGAAGCGGCCGTCGGTGATGAGGGCCACGGATTCGCCAAGGCCCATACCGCCGATATTGGCGGTAGGGGAGAGCATCTCTCGCATGCCGGGGCCTCCGCGCGGGCCTTCGTAGCGGATGACGATGATTTCGCCGGGGTTGATGCTGCCGCCAAGGATGGCCGCGTTGGCGTCCTCTTCGCCGTTAAAGACGCGGGCGGGGCCGGTCTGCGTCATCATGGCGGGGGCAACGGCGGACTGCTTGACCACGGCCCCCTGCTCGGCGAGGTTGCCGCGCAAAATGGCAATGCCGCCTTGCTTGGCATACGGCTCGTCGTAACTGCGGATGACGGCGCGGTCTTTGGCCTTGGCGCCAAGGGCGTCGAGATTCTCGCCAACGGTGTGGCCGGTGACGGTGAGCGCGTCGCGGTGAATGTGGCCGTGGGCGTCAAGCTCGCTCATCACGGCGGGAATACCGCCCGCGCGGTGCAGGTCGTGAATATGGTTCGGCCCGGCGGGGGAGAGCTTGCAGAGGTTCGGAGTCTTGCGGCTGACGTCGTCAAAGATGGTCAGGTCCAAATCAAGACCGGCCTCGGCGAAGACGGCGGGCAGATGCAGGACGGTGTTGGTGGAGCACCCAAGGGCCATGTCCATGGCGACCGCGTTGGCAACGGCCTTTTCGGTGACGATGTCGCGCGGGGTAATGTTCTCGCGCACAAGGTCCATCACGCGCGCGCCAGCGGTCTTGGCAAGGCGGATACGCTCGGCAGTGACGGCGGGAATGGTGCCGTTGCCGGGCAGGGCAAGGCCGATGGTCTCGGACAGGCAGTTCATGGAATTGGCGGTAAACATACCGGAACAGGAGCCACACCCCGGACAGGCACACTGCTCCAATTCGGACAGCTCGTCCTCGGTCATTTCGCCGCGCTTCACGCGGCCCACGCCCTCAAACACGCTGATAAGGTCCGTATCGTCCACTCCGGCCATCATAGGGCCGCCGGACACGACAATGGCGGGGATATTCATGCGCAGCGCCGCCATGAGCATGGCGGGCACGATTTTGTCGCAGTTGGGTATGAGCACCAGCGCGTCAAAGGGATGCGCACTGGCCATAATTTCAATGGAATCCGCGATGATTTCGCGCGAGGGCAGGGAGTAGTACATACCCTCGTGGTTCATGGCGAGGCCGTCGCACACGCCAATAACAGGGAACTCCATGGGCGTGCCGCCCGCAGAGCGCACACCGGCCTTAACGGCTTCGGCAATCCGGTCAAGGTGGATATGCCCCGGAACCACCTCGTTTGCGGCATTCACCACGCCCACCAGCGGGCGCTGCATTTCGTCGCGCGTCATCCCCAGCGCGTACAACAGCGAGCGATGCGGAGCCTTCTCCAGCCCCTGCGTCATCTTTTTGCTTCGCATAGTCGGTATCCTTTCTCCATGCTGTGAATAAATTGGTTGCGTACCCAGCACGGTAGACAGGATGCGCCACGGGCGCAAGGGCGTTGTCCTCCGGCCCATAAAAAGCCGCCCCCGCGCGCCAATGCGCACGGGGGCGGTCTGTGCTGAAAACAGGCGGGAGCAGGGCGGGAATCAGTATTCCTTCACCGCCACCCAGCCACTGGCCATCCCCACAACGGCGGGGCCGACCACCATGGCAAGGCTCTGTGCCCACGACAGGTAGTGCACCTCCAAATGCAGGGGCGGCGTGGCGCAAAATTCCGCCAACGCGAGCTGCGCCCCGCGGAGGAGCACAAGGGCCAAGACACCCGCCACCACGCCAAGGCTGGCCCCGCCAGCAAGAAGCGGAAGGCGGATATACCAGCGCGCCGCGCCCACAAGATGGAGGATTGCCACCTCATCCCGCCGCGAAAGCATGGACAGCTTCATCGTATTCGCCACCAGCAGCGCCACCACAAAGGCAAGCAGCGCAATAAGCGGCCACAAGATGGTGCGCGAGAACGACGCCCACGAACTGGCAAGCTCTATCTGCAACGCGTCGTAATGCACGTCCACCACACCGGGCAGCGCCTGCAACTGCGCCAGCATGTCCCGCGCAAAGGCGTCGGCATCGCCCGGCGGCGGAGAAAAGTGAAGGAGCGCCGTGGGCGGCAGGGGGTTGTCCTGCCCCAGCGCCTTGAGCGCCTGCGCGCCGTCAAGGGTCTCCCCAAGGTCGGCCAGTGCCTCGTCCGGCGTAAAGGTCTTCCACGATGTCAGGTGCGGCAGAGACTGAAGCCGCGCCCACGCATCCTGCACGGTCTGCGCGTCGGCCTCGGCGTTCCAGTACACCTGAAAGGCAAAGCGGCCCTTCACGTCCAAAAGCTCACGGTCCAGATTGCTCACCACCAACAAAAACAGCCCGCCAAGGAACACCGCAAGCGTCACGGCAAGGAGCGTCAGCGTCTGGGACAGGGGATTACGGACCATATCCCTCAGCCCCCGGCATATCAGGCGAAACACGGTGCTCAGCATACCGGCTCCTCCTGCGGGGCAATGTCGCACACCGGCCCCCATTCGCCTGCCTGCGCCTCGCCAATGACCTGCCCGTCCGCAAGCTCCAGCCGCCGCGCATGCGGGACGGAGCGCACGATCTCGCGGTTATGCGTTGCAAGGATAATGGTCGTCCCAAAGGTATGAAACTGCTTAAAGACGTCCATCAAGTGCATAGCGAGGTCGAGGTCAAGGTTGCCCGTGGGCTCGTCCGCCAGCAGCAGCTTGGGGTTCACCACGATGGACCGGGCAATGGCCACACGCTGCTGTTCACCGCCGGAGAGTTCCGCACACAGGCAGCGGCTCTTGCTGGAGAGGTTGAGGCTCCTGAGCACGGCGTTGACGCGGCGGTCGATGGTGCGCCGCTTTTCACCGCGCACCTCAAGGGGCAGGGCCACATTTTCCGCAACCGTTCTATCCGGCAACACGCGAAAATCCTGAAACACCACGCTCACCTGGCGCCGCAGCTGCGGGAGCCGCGTCTTTTTCAGCCCCTTGAGCTGAAAGCCCG
>NZ_JBUDSW010000342.1:0-3080 GCF_054921475.1 Desulfobaculum sp.
GCCCGGGGCATGCCCGGTCAACCTCCGCCCAGGCCCCGCAAGCCTTCCCGCCAACTCCCTGCCAGCACTGCGAGCGCAATCACGCGTCTGGCAATTACTCACAAAACACCTGCCATTCCTCAAGAAAATCATTTATAGGCGGCAATGGCCTTCACTGCGGAACCTTCCGCACAACCCATATGGAGTATACAATGATGACCACTCTTCTTCGCCGCGCCAATATGCTGGCGCTGACCCTTTGCCTGCTCCTCGTCGGGGCAACCTCCGCCCTTGCCTGCTCGGAAATCTTTGTTGGCGGCGCGCATCCTGTTTCCGCCCGGACCTTTGACTTCATGTTCGGCGGCGGGCAGGCCCTGTTTACCCCGCGCGGCGTGGACAGGCAGACCCTCACCTTCAACGAGGACGAAACCCCGCTCGAATGGACCGCCAAATACGGCAACATCACCTTTAGCGCCTTTATGCCGCTGGAAGACGGCACCTCCGGCCTCACGGGCGTGGACGGCATCAACGAGGCGGGCTTCAAGGTCGGCACCTACTACCTGCCGGATTCCGTCCTGCCGCAGGGCAATGGCGGCACCGTGCTAAACGTGGCCTCCTTCGTCCAGTACGCTGTGGACCGCTTCGCCACCGTGGAGGAATTCATTGCAGACCTCAAAAGCGGCGAATACCGCGTGACCTCCATGCCCACCGCCGTGGACCTGAAGCTGCACCTCTTCGTGCACGACGCGGCAGGCCAAAGCGCCATCATTGAATACATTGACGGCAAGCTGGACGTCATCCGCAACCCCGAGGTCCCCATCCTGACCAACACGCCCTACCGCCAGTCCATTGAGGACCTGAAGGCCTACCACGAATTCGGCGGCGAAACGCCCATCCCCGGCGGCCAGTACCCCTTGGAGCGCTTTGTGCGCGGTGCGTATTACTCCCGCCACATCCCCACGCCCGAGAGCACGGAGGACGCCCTTGCCTCGGCCACCGCAGCCATCATGAACCTGACCGTTCCGCCCTTCTTCGACTACGGCTGCACCTTCTGGCACCTTATCACGGACATGGAAAACAAAACCGTCTACATCCACACCCTGCATAACAGAAAGCAGCGCTGGGTGAACCTGAATGAACTGGACATGAGCGAAGGCAACGCCCCCATGAAGCTGGACTTCCAAAACCCCGACCTGTCGGGCAACGTGAAGGACGCCTTCAAGCCGTTGTAGCCGGCGCATAGAACACGCCGTGGACAGCGCGGCACGTTCGCAGCCCATGCGCCTCCGCCCGAGGCACAGCGTGGGAAACCAGACAAAAATATGCCGGAAACGCCCAGCGTTTCCGGCTTTTCTTATGCGGCCCCGCACCTCCTGAACAAGGCTGGCTCAATACCTCTCCACAGCATGGCGCGGCCTGCTCCGGCACGCGTCCCCGTGTCGGTCTCCTCGGCGTATTCGTAGCCCTACTGACGACGAAGCCCAATTGAGCCTGAGGCCCGCATAGTCATTCTATGCCCAATGCGCCGCCCCGCGTCTCCCCGCCCCCTCCACAACGCCAGCAGAGGGCGAGCGTCACAGAGCCACTACGGGAGCGCTCGACACTACCCGGAGGACTGCGCTCCAGTACCCATTCCGCCCTCTTGACACCGCGCAAAACCTGCTTATTTATTCATTCACAAAGGGAAAAACCGCTAATGAAAGGAGGATGTTATGGACATGACCAAGCTGAATCCTTGGAACTGGTTCAAGAAGGAAGACGAGCAGACCCCTCTGCTCCCCATCCGGCGAGACGAGAACGACAGGCGGAGCGCATCCGGCTCCCTTGCCAGCCTGCACTCGGAGATTGACCGGCTCTTTGACCAAGCGTTCAGGGGATTCGGATTCGACTCTCCCCTTTCCCGCCCCAGCGCCCTGACGCGCCTTGCAGGCACGGGCTTCAAGCCCAGCGTCGACGTTGCCGGGTCCGAGAAGGAGTACACCATCACCGCCGAACTCCCCGGCATGGACGAAAAGGACATCTCCATCGAACTCAAGGGGGACTCGCTCATCATCAAGGGCGAAAAGCGGCAGGAGGAAAGCTCCGAGGACAAGGGCTTCTACCGCGTCGAACGCAGCTACGGCGCCTTCCAGCGCATCCTGCACGTCCCAACGGACGCCGACACGGACAACATCACCGCCCGCTCGGACAACGGCGTCATCACCATCACCCTTCCCCGCAAGGACGCACCAGACGCTGAAACCAAACAGATCACCATAGAATAACCACCACCCCAACCACTCCACCACCACGCCCCCGGCCCAGCCGGGGGCTTTTTTGTATTGTTAAAATTTGGAGAGGGAGGGGGCAACCTGTACCGCCATAACCTGTTCCCTCTGTTCCCGGACAAAAGTGTTACCCATGTTCCGTGTTGTACAGAGAGTGGAGGCTTTCCTAGGAAAAAGGAAGACACAGGGAGAAGCCGAAGGACGAAACAAATCCTTAAATTCGGACCAAAAAACAAGGAATTGTTGCGCCTCACGTAAACCTTCCCTACAGTTCGGCCTTCCCAGTCTTTTTCCCGGAGAAGCACCACCACATGACCCCATACACTCTGTCGCAAATCCTCGTCGGCATCGCCATTATTACGGACATCCTGTCCTTCCAGTTCAAGGACCGGCGACGCATTGTCTTCTGCCTCTTTCTCTCGGGCATACTCATTTCGTCACACTTCTTCCTGCTGGGGCACAGCACGGCGGGACTTCTTATGCTCATCGCCACCACCCGCTATCTTACCAGCGTCTACACCACCTCACGCCGCGCCATGGGCTTTTTCCTCTCCCTCTCCACCATCGCCGCAGCATGGACCTATGAAGGGCTCCTCAGCATTATCAGCTACCTCGGCTCAGCCTTCCAAACAGCAGGTGCCTTCGCCCAACACGACAAACGCCTCCGCCAACTCATGATCATCGGCACCCTCTTCTGGCTCCTCCACAACACCCTCGCCCAATCCCCCACCGCCGTCCTGATGGAGGCGCTGTTCCTTGTGAGCAATATTGTTGGCTATTATCGCCATTATAAACGGCAAGACATCCCTACATATCAGCAGACGAGGCAATAAG
>NZ_JBUDSW010000343.1:0-3037 GCF_054921475.1 Desulfobaculum sp.
AGCGTGGCGCGGCGCGGGTCCAGCCGCCCAAGGCGGATATGGCGCTGGATGTTGTCCACGTTGGTGATGGGGTCGTCCACCACAAGGCCCAGCGACAGGATGAGGGCAAAAAGGGTCACGCGGTTGATGGTGTAGCCCAGCAGGTGGTTCACAAACAGCGCCAGCGCAAAGCTGACGGGCACGGCAAGGGCGACCACCGCGGCCTCGCGCCGCCCAAGGGTAAAGGTCAAGAGGGCCACCACCGGGACGATGGCCAGCCCAAGCGAGGTCAGCAGGTTGTTGACCTTATCCTGCGCGGTGCGCCCATAGTCGCGTGTGACTTCCCACGAGACGCCAGCGGGCAACACGTCCCGCGCAAGGTCCGCCATGCGGCGGTGGACGTCGCGCGCCACGGTGACGGCGTTGGTGCCCTGCTTTTTGGCGACGGCAAGGGTGACGCTGGGGGAGCGCTGCCCCCGCTGGGCATCCGGGATGGCGCGTTCTTCTTCCGCGCGCACGGAAAAGCCGATGTGCGTTGCGGTTTCGGCCTCTGCCGGGCCGTCGATGACGGTAGCCACATCGCGCAGGGCCACGGGGATGTCGTTAAAGACGCCGACCACCACGTCCCCGACCTCGCGCGCGGAGGTGAGGAAGGCGTCGGTGCGGACGGTGAGGCTGGTATTGGCGCGGTCGATGGTCCCTGCGGTGGCGGCGGTGTCTGCCCCGCCAAGGGCCGTGCGGACCGCACCGGGAGAAATGCCAAAGCCTGCCATGCGCTGCGGGTCCAGCTCTACGCGCACCTCGCGCGGGCGGCCGCCCGTGATGGTCACGCGGGAGACGTCGTCAATTGCCGCCAGCCGGGCGTGGAGTTCCTCGGCCATGCGGCGGAGCTGGTGGTCGTCGTAGCGGTCCGAATAGAGGGCGATGGTGACGATGGGAACGTCGTCAATCTCCACGGGCTTCACCAGCCAGCCCGTGACGATGGCCGGGACAAGGTCGCGGTTCATCAGGATGGCGTTGTGCAGCTTGATGAGGGACTTTTCGCGGTCCTCCCCCACGTGGAAGCGGACGGTGGCCATGGCGGAGTCGCGCCGGGATGTGGAGTAGACGTGCTCTACGCCGTCAATCTGCCACAGCAGGCGCTCCAGGGGCGTGGTGACGAGCTTTTCCACCTCTTCGGCGCTGGCTCCGGGAGCCTGCACGTGCACGTCGGCCATGGGGACGACGATTTGCGGCTCCTCCTCACGCGGGGTGATGAGCACGGCGGCGGTGCCAAGGGCAAAGGCCGCAATGACAAGAAGGATGGACAGCCGCGTTTCCAGAAAGGTGTTCACAATGGCCGCAATAAGCCCGCGCGGTGCGTCCTGCGGCTTGGGAGCGGAAGACTCAGGAGGCATTGCCGCCTCCGGGCAGGGCCACTTCGTCGCCGTCGCGCAGGCCGGAGAGAATCTCGACCCTGTCGCCGTGGTCGTCACCGGTCTTCACATAGATGGAATGCCACGCATCACCGTCGCGGATGGTGAGGGCCTCCAGCTGGCCCACGCGCGTTATGGCCGCGCGGGGCACAAGGATGACCGTGCGCGAACCGGAGGGCACCAGCAAACGGCCAAACATGCCGGGATACAGCCCCGTAACGGGCGGCAGGCTCACCTTGACGAGAAAGGTGCGGGTGGTGGGGTCCGCGGCGGGGACGACTTCCTCCACAATGCCGTCCACTTCGGCATCAAGGGGGGCGAGGGCCACGCGCATGGTGCGGCCAACGCGCACCGCGCCGATAAGGCTCTCGCGGACGTGGGCTTCCAGCCGCAGGGCGCCGGCGGTGTTGCCCGCGCTTTGCAGAATGAACAGCGGCTTGCCCGGTACGGCAAGGTCGCCGGGTTCGGCCATGCGCCGCGCCACCTCGGCGGCCTCGGGCGCGCGGACGACGGTGTATTCCAGAGCGATTTCCACTTCCTCCAGGCGCTGCTGCGCGCTTTTGACCTTGGCGCGGGCGGCGGAGAGGCCGTCGCGGGCCTGCGCAAGGCGGGCCTCGGTCTGCAGAAAGTCGGCTTCGGCGGCCTCCAGCTCGTGCGAGGAGATCGCCTTTTCCTCGAACAGCTGTTTGGAGCGGCGGTACTGCGACTGCGCGCGGGAGAATGCGGCCTGACTTTCATTGATGGCTTGGCGCGACTGCTCGCGTGCGGACATGGCGGACGCCAGCGCCTGCTTGGCCTGCTCCATGCGGGCGACGTATTCCCTGTCATCAAGCTCCGCCAGCACGGTGCCGCGCTCCACCAAGTCGCCTGCCGTCACCTTCATGGACCGGATGCGGCCTGTGACCTGCGCCTCGATGCGCGTTTCTGTGCGGGGGCGGACGGTGCCGACGGCTTCGTAGGTTTCGTCTATGGTGCGCTGCTCGGCGGTGGCTGTGTGCTGCGGCGGGGTAACCGTGACGGGAGAGGTCCCGTGCCCCGGCGTGATGTCATCCGAGCAGGCGGAAAGAAGGCACAGCCCGAAAAGGACGGTGACTAGGGACAGAAGGTGTGATGAAGGCCGCATGACGTCTCCTCGTGATGCTTGGGCGTGGCCGCTTTGGGGCGGCGGATTCGTCTTAGCATGTTGCCCGAATGAGGGAAAAGGTCAAGAATTCCGGCGTGCGGGCTGGCTGCGCCGGGGCCGGATGCGCAAAGGTGCGGCAGCCGGGCGTTTTCGCACGGTGGCGTCCATAAGGGCAAGGCTGGCCACCGTGGTGACGGTGAGCCACCAGCTGGAGTGCAGGGCGGCGAGGATAAGGCTGCCCAGCAATGCGCCCACAAAGGCGCACAGCGCCCCGCGGTGATGCGTGATGCGGTGGTGCTTGGGGGCGCTGGTCATTGTTGCGCCTTCTTGCTGCGGCGCAGGATGGCCATAAGCGGGCAGGTGTCCGTAAAGGCCGACTGCAGCAGATTGGCCCCCACAAAGGCGGTGAGCAGGAGCCACCACCGGCTGTGGGCAAGGCTGAGGGCCAGTGAGGCAAGAATCATGAATCCGGCTGCGCCGCGTGTTATGCGTTCGATGTGCATCGGTTCCTCCTGTGTTG
>NZ_JBUDSW010000344.1:0-3030 GCF_054921475.1 Desulfobaculum sp.
GTCAGGGGTGACGACGGTGCCATACAAAGCCGCCCGGTCTGTGCGCAAATGGGATTCCAAAGGGCCCACGGCCCTTTGGCCTGCGGAGCACAAAAAGCCCTACGCCCCACTCCAACACACGCCATCACACCCTCCTCCCCCGAGAGTCGTAGGGGTGACGACCACCCTATCCAAAATACACTCGGCCTGTGCACTCATGGGATCCCAAAGGGCCCGCGGCCCTTTGGCCTGCGGAGCACAAATCTTCGTCTTCTTCTTTCTCGCCCTCTTCTCTGCACGCCACATACCCAAAACATCCCCACTCACACGATCCGCGCCACTCATGCCACCATGTGCGCATACGCAAAACAAGAATGCGAACACCAGCGCAAGCACCTGCGAACTCGTGAAAAGCGTGGGCGCCGGATGACGGCAAAGCCGCTGTCGTATTGGGCTAGCGACGCAACGCAGCGCGGCACGGAACCTGAGAAAAGGTGCGGAAACGCAGAATGCGAATATAACCGATACGTACCCGTTAATAGGGTACTGTGGGGATGAATTTGACAAGGACTGCGGCATTTTCTATCTACTACACTGCATAGTCTTTCAGCTGGCGCGCAGTGAAACGCATCATCTTGTAATTCGCGCCGGACTTTCCCACCACAACCTGGAGGTCGTATTGAGTAGGCTCTGTCTTAGTGTACTTCTTTTTGTACTGAGTTTGTGTGTACCGCTTTCCGCGAGTGCGGATTCCATACGCTTTGGTGTTCCGCCGTGGCCGGGTGTTACTGTGAAGTCTGAAGTTGTCTGCCAGATTCTGGACTCCATGGGGTATGACGCCGTCCAACTCGAGATTGGCCCGCCCATTATCTACAAGGGGCTGACTACGGACGATGTGGACGCGTGCCTTGCCGCATGGTTGCCGCAGCAAAACGACATGCTGTTGCCGCTGAAGGAAAAAAACGCCATTGATGTCGTGGCCATGAACATCAGCGAAGCCAACATCAGCTTCTGTGTCCCTTCGTATGTTTGGGACGCAGGGGTGCACTCCATTGCGGATTTGGACGCCTACGCGGACAAGTTTGACAACGAACTGTACACCATTGAGGTTGGCTCTGCCATGCAGGCCGCCACGGAAAAGATGGTGGAGAACGACGTCGCTGGTCTTGCGGACTGGCAGCTTGTCAGCAGCACCACGCCGGTGATGCTCTCCGCCGTGCAGGAGCGCATCCGCAATAACCAGTGGGTGGTCTTCCACGGCTGGCAGCCGCACTGGATGAACTTCCAGATGGACATCAAGTACCTTGAAGGCGTCCCCGGCACGGAGGACCTCGTGAGCAAGAGCATGGTGTACACCATCGCCAGCAACGACTTTAAGGACCGCTTCCCGCAGGCGCATACGTTCCTGAAGCAGATCACCGTCAAGGCGGACACGCAGAGTGAATGGATCAACAGCTTCGGGTTTGAAAAAATCGCCCCGGAGAAAGTCGCCTCGGATTGGATTCGAAAGCACCTCGACACCGTCGCCACGTGGCTTGACGGCGTCACAACTGTCGACGGCGCCCCCGCCATCGACGCCGTTCGCCGGGACTTTGCCGGGTAGAACGATGTGAGCATGCGGTCTGTCGCCATCGCGCCGACAGACCGCCCAAAGAGCGCCCCGGCATCAGCCCCCGCACGGCCTGCCGTTGGCGCGTGGCCCCGGACCATCCAGCCGGTCACCATACTGGCTCCGTAAGCCGCTTCACGGCACATGTACCGATGCAGCGCAGGGGATGGCCCGGTCCGGCTCCTGCACGCCCCGCTCACGGGATGCAAAGCCGACCCTATGCACCATAACCAGGAGGTTCGCTTGCGAAACATACTCGCAACTCTCGCCATTGCCGTTTTCTGTATCATTGCCCCCCTCAGCGCCCATGCGCAGCCCGTTAAATTCGGCGTTCCGCCGTGGCCGGGCGTAACCGTCAAAACCGAAGTCGTCGCCCAAATTCTCGAAGCCATTGGCTACGAAAGCAAGCAGGTCGAAGTGAGCGCCGTTATGGTCTACAACGGCCTGACCACCGGCGACGTTGATGCCTACCTCGCCAGCTGGATTCCGCTCCAGAATGAACTGTTCAACCCCCTGAACGAAAAGAACGCCTTCGAAATCGTGGGCACCAACCTCGATGAAGCTGGCGTCAGCCTCGCCGTGCCCAACTACGTGTGGGACGCCGGCGTGCGCTCCATCGCCGACTTGGCCCCCAATGCCGACAAGTTTGAAAACACCGTCTACAGCATTGAGGTCGGTAGCGGCATGCAGACCTCTACGGAAAAAATCATCGACAACAACGTCGCCAACCTTGGTGACTGGAAAATGCTGTGCAGCCCCGTACCGGCCATGATTAAGGCCGTGCAGGACAAGATTAAGCACAAGCAGTGGGTCGTGTTCCACGGCTGGCGCCCGCACTGGATGAACTTCCAGATGGATATGAAATTCCTCACGGGCGTGCCGGGCACCGAAGGCCTCGTTAACGAGTCCATCGTCTACACCCTCGCTAGCAACGACTTTAAGGACCGCTTCCCGCAGGTGCATACCTTCCTGAAAAACCTGTACATCTCCGGCCACACCCAGAGTGAGTGGATTAACGAGTACGGCTTTAAGGAACAGGCGCCCGAAACCGTCGCCGCGAAGTGGATCAAAAATAATATGAAGACCATCGCCCCCTGGCTGAAGGGCGTCAAAGCCGCCAACGGCAAGCCCGCCATGGAGGTGCTGCGCAAGGCCATCGCGTCCTAAGGCGCCCACGGCTGAACACGTAGCACACACCCGTTTGCCTCCTGCCTGCTCAGGCGCTGCCACCCTCAGCAGGCACCCAAATTTCGGCCCACAGAGAGCCGGGCCGGAAAACGGGTTGTGGTTCGGGATGCGTATGGACCTTCACGGCTGAATGAAGGCCCATACGCATCCCACCTCATTGGTGGAGGCAAAAATGAAGAAAAAGCATGCCTTCGGCGACTTAAGGAAATAAGGTGAATTGCAATTCAAAACTGAACACAGCCCTCAAGCCCAAG
>NZ_JBUDSW010000345.1:0-3021 GCF_054921475.1 Desulfobaculum sp.
GCGAACCCACCGCAGACTCGCCGGCAGAATCGTCTGGCGCGCCGCAAACGCCGCAACAGTCCGCCCCTTCGGAGCACCCGGAAAAATCTTCCAAGGTCAGCAGCTTCCCGGACCTGCTCGGGCAGTCCTTTGCCGGTGTGCCGCAGGGCGCGCCAGCGGCCAAGAGCGCCCCGCAGCCTCAGGCCAATCAGCCTCAGGCCCCGGTCAAGCCCGCACAGCCCGCTCCCTCCATCAGTGGCGGCATCATCCCCGGCCTGCTGGACAAGACCGCCAAGGACGAGGACGAGTCCTCCGGAAAACGTCCCAGCACCTTCCGGCGCACGAATATGCCCGGAACCTACGGCCCCTCCGGCACCATCAAATAGGGCGGAGAAGGCCATGTTCCACCCGGCGCGCGTCCTGCATATCGTCAAGAATCTTGGCCTTGGCGGCACGGAAAAGACGATGCAGCTTTTCGTGTCGCACCTTGACCGGGAGCGCTTTACCCCCGTTGTCTACAGCTTTGAGGACGGTCCGCGGCGCAGGGCGTTGCAGGATGCGGGCGTTGAGGTGTTTGTCGGCGGCGACCTGCTGGACCTGACCAGCCGTCTTGGGCCGGACATCGCGCATATCCACCGCGCGGGCTGGCCCGAGCCGCGCTTTTTGCGCACCCTGGCCCTTGCCGGAATCCCCCATGTGGTGGAAACCAATGTCTTTGGGCGCTTCGACCCCAGCCCGCAGGCCTCCATCATCGACAGGCACCTGTTCGTGTCGCACTTTTGCCTGTGGCGCTACAGGGCCGTCAACGGCATCCCGGCCTCACCGCGCTATCAGGTGCTGTACAATCCCGTGGACACGGACTTCTATGTGGACAACCCCGTCCCGCGCGACTGGACGGGGCACGCCGCCGGGCGCGTCTCCCGCCCGGACCCGGGCAAATGGTCGCCCCTTGGCTACCGCTTTCTGCCCCGGCTTCTGCGCCGCGTACCGGACGCGACCTACCGCATCATTGGCGCAACGCCCGAGGTCCGCGACTGGTTTGCCGCGCGCGGCCTTGACCAGCACGTGCAGTACTGCGACCCCGCCGTCACGGAAGCCGACCTTGCCGCGTTTTACGGCTCGTGCAGTGTGCTTGCGCACGCCAATGCCACGGGGGAGAGCTTTGGCCTTTCCATTGCCGAGGCCATGGCCGCCGGACTGCCCGTGGTGACCCACCCCGCCGAGGGCATGCGCGACAATGCCCAGCTGGAGCTTGTGGATGACGGCGTGACAGGCTATGTGGTGAACACGGAAGACGATTACGCCGCTGCCATTGCGCGCCTGTTGACCGACCCGGACCTTGCCCGAACCATGGGTGCAGGGGGCAGGGAAAAGGCGGTGCGGCACTTCCGTGTGCAACATGTCACCCGCGCCCTCGAAACCCTGTATCAGGATTTGCTGGACCGTCGCACCACTGATGCCAACGCCCCTTACTCCGCCAGTTCGGCGTCTATTTAAACGCCACACGCAGGAAGTTCTGTCCTTCCGCCTTGGCGCGGCGCGTGCGGCGCATGCCCCTGCGCCTTTGGATGCCACCGCCGCCGCGCGGCACATTGCCTCCGCCCTGCGGCAACTGGATGCCACCGGCAAAAGCACCATCGTCCTCCTCGGTCTTGGCTCCGGCGATTTCGCCACCCGCCTCGACGCCGCGCTCCCGCCCGGCGCATCCCTCGTCATCATCGATATGACGCCGGAACGGCTGCGGCAGCACGAGAGTGACGGCACCTTGGACGCCCTGCGCCGCTCCCCGCGGTGCACTCTGCTGGTGGACACCTCGCCATGGGCGCATCTTGTGCTCCTTGCCGCCTGCGGCGTTGGGCCGGACACCGCCCTCTTCCGCGTCAATCCCGAATACCGCCCCCACGCGCCAAAGAACCAGCCTTCCAAGCGAGAGACAAGCGCCCCCTGCGCCGAGCGCGATACCCTGACGGCCTTCCTGCGCACCATGACCGACGCGCGCCTGCACGACGCCGCAGAGGCTCCCGCCCCGGCGCAGGAGCCGACCATAGGCGTCGCCGCCATTCTTTCCCCGCACGACAGCGGCCTTGAAGGCTTCTTTGCGGGGCTTCCCCCGTGGCTGGATGAGGTCACCGTGGTCTGGGACGCACCAGCGCCCCCGGCGGTGGACTTCCCTTGCGCTGCGTCGGTGCGCCACCATGCCCGCCCCCTTGGCGGCGACTTTGCCGCGCAGCGCAATGCTACCCTTGCCGCCTGCACCACGGACTGGATGCTCACGCCCGACGCGGACGAGCGCTTTACCCCGCAGGGATGGGACGCCTTGCGCGCCCTTGTCCGCGCCGCCCACAACGCAGACATCCACGCCTACTACTTTCCCCGGCGCACGCTGTTTCCGGACGAAGAAGCCTTTTTGACGGGCTACGGCCTCTGGCCGGACCTGCAACTGCGCGCCGTGCGCCGCACGCCGGACCTGACCTACATCCGCCCTGTGCATGAGCGCCTGCACGGCATTGGCGGGCCAGTTGGCATTGCCTGCGGCGCGCAGCTTGTGCACCTCTCCAGACTGCTCAAGGACGACACCGCCCTGCGGCAAAAGCTGGCCGTCTTTGACGCGGCAGCAGGCGGCGGCATTGCCCACCGCCTGCACAGCGATTACCCATGCATGCCCGTCCACTGCATGGACGAAGCCCAAACCGCCAGCCCCACAGCATTTCTGCGTTTACCGCACCCGCCGGAGGCGCCCAGCATGGGTTGATTCCGGACCACCTTCCCGGTAGGATACAAAGTTCTACAAAAAAGAAAGGTTGTTACATGAAGATTATTTGCCCCGAATGCCAATTTGCCCGGGACGTTGCCGACGACAAGATTCCATCCAAGTCCGTCATGGCGACCTGTCCCAAGTGCCATACCAAGTTCCGCTTCCGCCCCCTTGAGTTCACCCTTGAGGAGGACGTGGAAGAAACCGCGCCCGAATCGGCCGCACACCAGCCCGACAACACCGCCGCCCACACGCAGGCCAGCCAAACCGGCGCCGCGCCCACGCAG
>NZ_JBUDSW010000346.1:0-3019 GCF_054921475.1 Desulfobaculum sp.
ACCCGCAACCCTCAGCTTGGAAGGCTGATGCTCTAGCCAATTGAGCTATTCCCGCGCACTACTCTGCAGTCAAGCAACAGGTCCACCCTGTCTCCTACAGTTCTTTTAGCGCTAAATATTGATGGTGGAGGGGGGAGGATTTGAACCTCCGAAGGCAATCGCCGACAGATTTACAGTCTGTTCCCTTTGGCCACTCGGGAACCCCTCCATTCTCTGCTGGAGCTGGTGATAGGAATCGAACCCACAACCTGCTGATTACAAATCAGCTGCTCTGCCAATTGAGCTACACCAGCGCAGTAATTTTCAAAGTGCCGTCGGTGAGTGCGTTTCGCTCTCCCCGTCGGCGAGGAGCAGAACTATCTGGAACTGCCACCGGGGTCAAGCGAATTTTTCAACTTTTTTGATTTTCCCTACAAAAAAGTGGTCTTCCCCCTTATCCGTCGCACCGATCCCGGAGCTTATCACAAAAAAAACCGCCCCGGAAGCGGGACGGCTTTTTTGACGAAACCCAGACAGGGCCTAGGCTAACGCGGGCACACCCACGGCCTCGGACTCCTTTTCGGCGCTGCGGGCGGCCATTTGCGGCTCCACGGCTTCCACCGTGCGCAAATAGGACGCGCCGTTGTCGATAAGTTCGCGCAAAAAGGCATTATTAAATGCGTGGCCGGAGCAGCGCACCTCAAAATGCCCAAGAAGCGGCAGCGGGCTCACGGCCATGTCGCCAATAAAATCGAGAATTTTGTGCCGGACGAACTCGTCCTCAAAGCGCAGCCCCTCGGCATTCACCACGCCGTACTCGTCGAGGACCACGGCATTTTCAAGCGAGCCGCCCAGGGCAAGGCCATTTTTCTGCAAATATTCCACATCGCGCAGGAAGCCGAAGGTCCGCGCCTTAGCAATTTCCGCCTCGAAGGTTTCGGGCGTCAATTCAAAGCTGCGGCGCTGCTCGGCAATGAGCGGATGCTTGAAGTCAATAATATAGTCCACGCGGAACCCGTCGTACGGGCTGACGCGGATGGCCTTCTCCTCATCCTTATGGGAAAAGGGCTTGGCCACGGCGAGGGCGCGGCGCGGCTTGCCCTGCCTGCGGATTCCCGCTCCCTTGAGCAGAAACACGAAGGATCCGGCGCTGCCGTCCATGATGGGCACTTCCCCGCCCGTCACTTCAATCTGTATATTATCTATACCAAGACCACGCGTGGTGGCCATCAGGTGCTCAACGGTGGCAACGGAGTCCTTGCCCTGTCCGAGGGTGGTGGCAAGTCCGGTCCCGATCACGCTCTCGGGCGTGGGGGTCAGAAAGCGCGTGCCGTTTTCGTTCTTAATGACGAAGACGATACCGGTATCCTCATCCGCGGGACGCAGAACGAGTTCCACCTTGCGGCCACTGTGCAGGCCGATGCCGGAGCATTTGACTGATTTTTGGATTGTCGTCTGTTGCATTCATAGCCTCCGCCACGCTTGAAGCAAAATACGTGCCGGAATTTTAAAAGTCATAACATACTGAAATTACTGGGCTTTACACCAAGGGCGCTGCGGTGCAAGTGTTACAAATAAGCAACACTCGTGTGTTTTCACACACACTTTTCGCTTCGCAGGGCCAGCACGTATCTGTCCTTTCCGGCAAGGTCGCGGCGGATGGTTACCGAAGAAAACACGCCCTGCCCTTCCACGATGCGGCGCACGGCTTCGCCCTGCGTCCAGCCAAACTCCATCAGGAAGAGTCCCCCCGGTCGCAGAGCACGGGCCACCTGCGGCAGCAGCGCGCGCACGCACTCCAGACCATCGGACTCCACGTGCCCATCAGGGACCAGCGCGGTCCGCGGTTCAAACTGCGACACTTCGGGATCCAGTTCGCGGTATTCGGCCTCGCTCACATAGGGCGGATTGGACACCACAAGGTCCAAGCTCCCCGCCGCGGCAAAAGGCTGGGCAAAGTCGCCCCGCACAAAGGCCACCCTATCGGCCACACCATGCCGGACGGCATTGGCGCGCGCCACGGCCAGCGCGTCGGCGCTCATATCCAGCGCCACGCCGCGCGCGTTGGCAAACAGGTGCGCCACAGTCACGGCCAGACAGCCGCTGCCCGTTCCAAGGTCCGCAAAGCGCAGCGGCGCATCCGCGGCAAAGTGCGCTTCCACATCCTCAACAATGTGTTCCGTCTCCGGACGCGGCACAAGGACGGCGCTGCTGACGGTGAAGTCCAGACCGTAGAATTCCTTTTCTCCAAGGATATAGGCAACCGGCTCCCCTGCGGCGCGGCGGGTGATAGCCACCTGCACGGCCACAGCTTCGGCGGGGGTGAGGACTTTGTTTGGATGCACCAGAACGTCGAGGCGGCGCATCCCCAAGGTATGCGCCGCCAGAATTTCTGCCGAGAGGGCTGGGCTGTCGACACCCGCCCGCTCAAGCTGCGCGCGGGCTTCGGTGATGACCGCGCGCAGTGTCGGGTTTTCCCGGATCACGAGTCCTCCGCCTGCTGCCGGAGTGCCTCGGCCTGATAATGGCTGATGAGGGACTCGACAAGCTCGTCAATGTGGCCCTGCATGACTTCGTCGAGGCGGTACAGGGTCAGGTTGATACGGTGGTCGGTGACGCGGCCCTGCGGGAAGTTGTAGGTCCTGATGCGTCCGGAGCGGTCGCCGGAGCCAACCTGTGCGCGGCGGGCATCAGCCTGCTCCTGATGCTGCTTGTCCTGCTCCATCTGCAGCAGGCGCGAACGCAGAACCTTCAGCGCTTTGGCCTTGTTCTTGTGCTGGGACTTTTCGTCCTGACACGTCACAACGAGGCCGGTGGGCAAATGGGTCACGCGGATGGCGGAGTCCGTGGTGTTCACGCTCTGGCCGCCGGGGCCGGAGGAGCGGTACACGTCAATGCGCAGCTCGTCGGGGCTGAGGTTGATCTCCACGTCCTCGGCCTCGGGCATAATCGCCACGGTGCAGGCGGAGGTGTGGATACGGCCCTGCGACTCGGTGGCGGGCACGCGCTGCACGCGGTGGATGCCGGACTCGTACTTGAG
>NZ_JBUDSW010000347.1:0-2964 GCF_054921475.1 Desulfobaculum sp.
CGTGATGCCGGTGCGCAAGGAAATCGGCTGCCGCACGCTCTTTAACCTGCTGGGGCCGCTTTTGAACCCCGCGCGGCCGACGCATCAACTGCTGGGTGTGGCTATGCCGGAGTTTGTCCTGCGGATGGCGACGGTGCTGGCGAATACCGGCGTCACGCGCGCGGCGGTGGTGCACGGCGCCGGCGGGTTTGATGAACTCACCCCCTTTGGCGTGAATGACATTGTGCAGGTGCGCGACGGCTGGCTGCGCGAGGAGCGCCTTGACCCGCGCGACCTTGGCTTTGCCCTGCATGCGCCCGAGGCCGTGGCCGTGCGTGGCCGCGAGGAAGCCGTGGACGCCCTGCGCGAGGTGCTGGCCGGTCGCGGTCCCATCGCCATGCGCGAAATGACGGCGCTGAATCTGGGCATGTGCCTGTTCCTGCTGGAGGACGACTACACCCTCAGCGAGGCCATGGACACCGCGCGTGAGGCGCTGGCGTCCGGGGCCGGGGAGACGTTGATCAATGCTTGAGCGGTTTGCCAATGCCAAGGCGGCGGAGATTGCCGCCCTTGAGGATATGCAGGCGCGTGGCGCCTTGCCCGCGCCCTACGCCGGGCCGCGTCCGCCCTTTGTGGAGCGCCTTGTCCAGCACGGTCCGGGGGCGGTTATTGCCGAGTATAAGCGCGCGTCCCCCAGCCGGGGCGACATTGCCCCGCACCTGCGCGCGCGGGATGTGGCCGAGGCCTACGCCCGCGGCGGCGCGGCGGCCATGTCCGTACTGACGGAGGCCGACCACTTCCGCGGCAAGCTGGAGTTTTTGGGCGAGGCCTGCGCCAGCGGACTGCCGCTCCTGCGCAAGGACTTCATCCTGCATCCTTTGCAATTGGTGCAGACGGCGGCAACGCCCGCGTCCGCCGTCTTGCTTATTGCGCGGATGGTGGATGTGGACCGGCTGGCGGAACTCTTGACCCTGTGCCGCGACCTGCGCCTGACGCCTGTGACCGAGGTCTTTGACGCAGACGACCTTGCCCGCGCCCGCACCGCAGGCGCGCGGCTTATTCAGGTGAATAACCGCGACCTGGACACCTTGGACGTGGACGTGCAAACCTCCCGCACGCTCATTGAGCGCAAGCAGCCTGGCGAGTTGTGGATCAGCGCCAGCGGCATCACCACTCATGCGCAGGTCAGCGAGTTGGCCGGGCTGGGGTATGACGCCGTCTTGGTGGGCACCTTCCTTATGGAGGGCGGCGACCCGGCGGGCGCGCTGCGGCGGCTGACCACGGGGGGCGCATCATGAGCGGCGCGCGCTTTCGGGTGAAGGTCTGCGGCATGACGCGGCAGGCGGACGCCGACATGTGCATCCGTCATGGCGCGGATATGCTGGGGTTCATCTTCCATCCCTCCAGCCCCCGCAACATTGCCCCTGAGGACGCGGCGGCCATCCGTACGCCGGGCGTAACGCGCGTTGGCGTGTTCGTCTCGCAGGACGCAGGCGAGGTGCGCGGCATCATGGCCCGCGCCGGGCTGGACATTGCCCAGCTGGCCGGAGACCACGACCGCGCGACGTGCATGGCCATTGGCCCGGAGCGCGTTATGCGCGTGTTCCGTCCGGAGGCCCATGCTCGCCGCGCCGGGCTGGAGGCGGAGCTTGCCGCCTTTGACGGGGCCATGGCCCTTGCCTTGCTGGACGCCGGAACCGCTGGCGGCGGCCATGGCCGGACCCTTGATTTTGCGGGGTTGGCCGGATTGCGCAGTCCTACGCCGTGGCTCCTTGCCGGGGGCCTGTCGCCGCAGACGCTGCCAACGGCGCTGCGGCAGTGTGCGCCGGACGGCTTTGACCTCAATTCCGGCGTGGAGTCCGCGCCCGGACGCAAGGACGAGGTCCTTGTGGGGCAGGCGCTGGCACTCCTGCGCGGCGCGTAAACCGTTTTTGAAAGCAAACGACAACGAGAGAACACTCAATCCTCCGCCGTGTGGCGGAGTTGGAGGCCACAGAGATATGCAGAAAGGATACTACGGAGCCTTCGGCGGACAGTTTGTGCCGGAGCTCCTCATGCCCCCGCTGGAGGAACTTGAGGAGGCCATGGCGCGCATTGTCCGGTCCCGTAATTTTTTGACGGACTATGCCCAGTTGCTTTCGGACTATGTGGGCCGCGCTACGCCGCTGACCCTGTGCCGCACCCTGTCGCAGCAGGTGGGCTTCAATATCTGGCTCAAGCGCGAGGACCTCGCCCACACCGGCGCGCATAAAATCAACAACACCATGGGGCAGGCGCTGCTCGCCAAGCACATGGGTAAGCCCATCCTGCTGGCGGAGACCGGCGCGGGGCAGCACGGCGTGGCGACGGCCACGGCGGCGGCCGCCCTCGGCCTTGAATGCGTTGTGTACATGGGCGCCACGGACGTGGAGCGGCAGGCGCACAACGTGCGGCGCATGGAACTGCTCGGCGCGGAGGTGCGCCCGGTGCAATCCGGCACCAAAACCCTCAAGGACGCCACCAACGCCGCCCTGCGCCACTGGATTGCGGAGCAGGGGACCACGCACTATTGCCTTGGCTCCGTTGTTGGCCCGCATCCCTTCCCGGAGCTGGTGCGCGACTTCCAGACCGTGATTGGGCACGAGACGCGCCAGCAGAGCGTGGAGAAGTTCGGCGGCCTGCCGGACGCCATTGTCGCCTGTGTGGGCGGCGGCTCCAACGCCATCGGCATCTTCCACCCCTTCCTTGAGGACCGCGAAGTGCGCCTTGTGGGCGTTGAGGCCGCGGGTGAGGGCACGCCGGACTGCTACCATTCCGCCAGTGTGACCAAGGGCACCGAAGGCGTCTTGCACGGGGCCAAGAGCCGCCTGCTCCAGACGCCGGACGGCCAGATTATGCCCTCGCATTCCGTTGCGCCGGGGCTGGACTATCCGGGCGTTGGGCCGGAGCATGTGCATCTGGAGACCTCGGGCCGCGCGGAATACGTGAGCGTGACCGACGATCAGG
>NZ_JBUDSW010000348.1:0-2963 GCF_054921475.1 Desulfobaculum sp.
CGCTGAACGCGGCCACCAGCTTTGACTACACCGTCTACAAGGTAGACGTCCCCGCAGAGCATCTTGCCCTTGGCGTTGACGTTATTAAAGACATGGCCTTTGGCGCCACCCTCGACCCCGACGAACTGGACCGCGAGAAAAAGGTTGTCATCTCCGAACTGGAACGCGGCGAAGACAACGCCTCCAGCCGCGTATTTAAGGCCATGCAGCCCCTGTTGTGGGGTGGCACGCCCTACCAGTGGCCCATCATCGGCTACCGCGACACGGTACAGGGCATCACCAGGCAGGACATCAAGGACTACATCGACACCTACTATCAGCCGCAGTCCATGCTGGCCGTGGTGTGCGGCGATGTGGACATGGACGAGGCCACAGCGCTGGTGCAGAAGCACTTCGGCTCCCTGACCAACACCCGCACCCTGAAGCCCAAGCGGCCCCTGCCGCTGCCCGAAGCCGACGGCCCGCACTTTGCCGTATCCAAGGGCCCTTGGAACAAAACCTATCTGGCCGTGGCCTTCCCCATCCCCAGCCTGCACTCCGACGACATCGCAGGGCTGGACCTTTTGGCCCACATGCTGGGCGGCGACAACACCTCGCTGCTGTACCGCCACCTCAAGTACGACAAGGGCCTTGTGGACCAAATCTCCGCGTACAGCATGACCCTTGATCAGGTCGGCATGCTGTACATCAGCGCCACGCTGGACGGCGACAAGCTCCCCGCCTTCTGGAAGGAGCTGCAATCCACCCTTGCCGGACTCTCGGGCGACTCCTTCACGGACAAGGACTACGAGAGCGCCGTCTTGAACATTCAGGACTCGCTCTATTCCAGCCGGGAAACCATCGGCGGGCTGACCTCCAAGCTGGGCTACTTCCAGTTCTTTGAAGGCAGCACCAAGGCCGAAGACCGCTACGCCTCGCGGCTGGACGCCGTGAATGCCAAGGAACTCCAGCGCCTGATTGATACCTACATCCAGCCCGGCGCCGCGCGCGTGGCCGTGGAGCTTGATAAATCCTCAGACGAGCCGGAAGCCGTCACCGCGGCCATGAAGAGCACCATGCAGGACGTCTGGCCCGCGCAGAAGACGCAATCCGTCGAACGCACCGCGCACGAGGACGCCAAAACCGAAGTCATCGACCTGCCCCGCGACCATACGCTGGTGCTCCAGCCCGACGACACCCTGCCCTACACGGCCATGACCATGGCCTTCCGTGGCGGCAACGCGCTGATCTTCCCCGGCGAAGAAGGCGTATCCTCGCTTACGGCCAAAGCCCTCACCAAAGGCACCACTCGCCTGAGCGCGCCGGAATTCCGCAAGGCTCTCTCCGGACGCGCGGCGTCCATCTCCGCCAGCGCGGGGAGCGACTTCTTCGTCTTGTCCGCGCGGTATCCCACCCGGTACGAGGACGAGATGCTGCCGCTCTTCCGCGAGACGTTGCAGGCCCCTGCCTTTGCCGAAAAGGAAGTTGACCGCGCCCGCAAGGAGCAGATGGCGCAAGTGAAGCAGCTGCAGGACCAGCCCCTTGGCCTTGCCCTGCAGCACATGTTCCCCTTCCTGTATGCGAATACGCCCTACCGCCTCTCGCAGCTTGGCACCGTGGAAGATGTGGCCGAACTCACGCGGGATGACGTGCTGTCCTACTGGGAGCGCCAGCGCAAGCAGCGTTGGACTCTGGCCGTCTGCGGCACGTACGACCGTGACGCCATCATTGCCATGGCAAAGTCCTTCGCCAAGGCCCAGCCCGGCGAACCCTTTGGCTACAACACGCCGGACTGGAACACGGACCGCGAGCTGAAACTGAACCTTGCCGAGCGCAATCAGGCGCACCTGCTCGCCATCTTCCCCGTTCCCGGCGAACTTGGTGAACACCGGGCCGAGCTGGACCTGCTGCGCGACATCCTCGCCGGGCAGAGTGGCCTGCTCTTCAGCGACCTGCGCGACAAGCAGGGGCTGGGCTACACCGTCACCGCCCTGTTGTGGCAGGCCCCGAAAACCGGCTTCCTCGCCTTCTACATCGGCACCAACAAAAACAAGCTGGAAAAGGCCCTGCAGGGCTTCCACAACACCGTGGCCCAACTCAAGGAAGCGCCCCTGCCCAAGGCCACCATCAGCCGCGCCCAGAACCTGATGCGCGGCTCCTACTACCGCCAGAACCAGAGTCTGTCCGCCCGCGCCCGTGAGGCAGCGCATAACGTCATGCTCGATGAGCCGCTGCACTACGAGCAGGACATCATCGAAAAAGCCCAGCACCTGACGGGCAAGGACATCCAAAACGTCGCCAAGGCCTACCTCAACTGGGACAAGGCCTACATCCTCACCGTGGAGCCTTAACCCGCCCCGCGCATGCATAAACGAAAGCCCCCGGCAGAACATTCTGCCGGGGGCTTTTTTGATGATATGGGCCGCCGTTTGGGGCGTGGCCGGATTACGCGTCCGGCGGGGTCTCGTCCTGCGCCGGGGGCGCGCCCTGACCAAGGGCTATGAGTACGGCGCAAGTCGCAAGGGCCGCGCCAATGCCGAAGAGCCACCCCATGCCGACGTCGAGGGGGTAATGCTTGGCGAGGTACACGCGCGAGAAGCCCACCACAAGGGGCAGCAGCCAAATGCTGCGCCGCACGCGCGGCCAGAAGAACGCCAGCAGGCACGCCACGGCCATGGAGCTTGCCGCATGGGCCGAGGGATAGGAATTGCCGCGCTCCTTGGTCTGCACATAGTCGGCGGGGCGCTGTTGCCATGCGCCATCCTCGTGGTAATGCACCCCGGCAAGGGCGTTGAGCGGACGCACCCGGCCCACGCTGTGCTTCACGATATTGGTCCCGCCGTCAGTCAGCCCCAGCGTCGCCAGCAAGGCGATGAGCACAACGGCCCGCCGCTGCCACGACACATGGCGCAGGCCAAGGACCAAACCGCCGCCCACCACCGCCCATAACAGAAGCGGCGACGAAACAAGCGGCATCAGCACAT
>NZ_JBUDSW010000349.1:0-2958 GCF_054921475.1 Desulfobaculum sp.
GGTCTCGATACAGCCGCCCTGGTCGATGGCGACGTCGACGACGACGGCACCGGGCTTCATGGTCTTAATCATGTTGGCGGTGACGAGGTTGGGTGCTTTTGCGCCGGGAATGAGCACGGCGCCGATGAGTAGGTCCGCGTAGCGGACGGCGCGGCGGATGTTGTGTTCGGTGGAGGTGGTGGTGATGAGCCGGCCACCGAACACGTCGTCCATGTAGGTGAGGCGATGGTGGTTGATGTCGATGATGGTGACCTGCGCGCCGAGGCCGAGGGCCATTTTGGCGGCGTTGGTACCGACGATGCCTGCACCGAGGATAACGACTGCGCCGGGGGTCACGCCGGGAACGCCGCCGATGAGAATGCCGCGTCCGCCGTGGGTCTTTTCGAGATAGTGGACGCCGACCTGCGTGGCCATACGTCCTGCGACTTCACTCATGGGCATGAGCAGGGGCAGGGAGCGGTCGGGCAGCTGGACGGTCTCGTAGGCGATGGAGGTACAGCCGGACTCCATGAGGGCGGAGGTCAGGGGGCGGTCGGCGGCGAGGTGGAGATAGGTGAACAGAATGAGGTCGTCACGCAGGAGGTGATATTCCTCTTCGATGGGTTCTTTGACTTTGACGACGATGTCGGTGTGCCACGCTTCGTCGCGGGAGACGATGCGTGCGCCTTTGGCGGTGTATTCGTCGTCGGTAATTCCGCTTCCTAGGCCGGCTCCGCGCTCGACGAGCACTTCATGTCCGCGTTTGATGAGGGTCTGGGCGCCACCGGGGGTGAGGGCGACGCGGTTTTCCAGCGTTTTAATCTCTTTGGGCACACCGATAATCATTGGGCCTTCCTTGCTGTTTGGCGTTGGTGATACCGCCGAAAGGGCGGAGCCACAGGTCGGTGGCGGCTCCGCAAGACGCGACGCCGCCGGAATGCCTTAGGGCAGCTGTCGCAGGTCTCGTGCGCCTTTTGGCAGCAGCACCCATTTGCGCCGTGCCTGCATGACCACGAAGGACTCGGTGCCAGTAACGGCGCCGATCTGCGAGAGCTCCTCGTTAATGAAGCGGTAGAGGTCGTCGATGCCTTCCGTCAGGACGATTTCCACCAGCAGGTCGTATCGTCCTGTGACGACGGCGACCCAGTTGACGTTATCGAGCTTGGAAATCTGCTCCATTTTTTGGTCAAGGGTGTTGTGGCTTTCGACGGTTAGGCCGACGAGGGCCACAGTCAGCCCTTTTACGCGGAATGGGTCGACCAGTGCGGCAACGCGTGCCACGCCGGAGGAAATGAGATTCTTAAGGCGGGAGCGGATGGTGGGGCCGGTAACGCCGAGGCGCTCGGCGAGCTTCCCTGTGGACTGCTGGCCATCTTCTGTGAGGGCGGCGACGAGTTTGGCGTCGGTTGAGTCGAGTTTTCGTTGCTGGTCCACGGCGTCCATCCTGGGCTAGGCGAGGTGTCACGGGAAAAAATCCAAACAGCAGGATTTTTCGTAAGCGTCAATTTGTACGGCAGTAAATATCTAATGGGCAAATTGTCTGTCAATATTTTTTCTTGCGCAATCGTTTTGATTGTAGCGTTTTATGACGTTGGGGAAAAAGTGATTGCTGCGGACGCCTGCGGGACGGGGGAAAGGGCGGGATGCGGCGCTCGCGGGGTGCAGAACGGTTTTGGTGAGGAATGCACGCGACGAAGAACTGCGTTGACGTTATGCACGGAGTGATTGCTCAATACAGTGGGTTGCTTGGGATGCGTGCGGCGCTAAAGATGCTGGAGCCTGTTGCGTCAGAAAAAGGGAAGGCCGGAACGTTCTCCACAAGAGAGACGTGGCGCATCGGACGGCGTAGTGCGCTGTGGGGCGGCGGAAATAGCTGTGCGGGGGCGAAGGAATGGGGCAAAGGGTGTGGAGAAAGGCTCCATGTTGACGCGTGGTGACGGAGAATAAGGCGAAAGGCGCGCTGCAACACAATCTGGCGCGGTTTTTGGTGTGGAAAACGTCCAGCCTGGACACGCGGGGCGCCGTGGCCGCTTCATCCCCTCTGGAAGAGTGGGAGAAGTGAAATTCCTTCTGTGGCAGTGGCATTTGCGCATTAGGCTGCCGTGGAGAATCCCGCCGCCCACGCGGGAGCCATGGCCCTGTGGCGCGGAAAAGCGGAACCACAGGGCAAAATGGGTGGGGCTGGCTGTGGAAAACTCGCGCGCCCACCTAACTGCTGCGGAAGGACGCCGCGTGGATGTCGAGGCGCTTGAGAATCTTCTGGAGGGAAACGCGCTCCAGACCCGAGAGCCGCGCGGCTTCGGAGATGTTGCCGCTGGTCTTCTTGAGCAGTTCGGTGACGTAGTTGCGGGTGAATTCGTCCATCACGCGGGCCTTGGCGTCCTTGTATGGCGGCAGGCCTGCGGGCTGGTCTTCCTCGGCGGGGCGCGACTCGGACAGGCGCACCAAGGGTAGATCAATGACATCCCCCTGCGAGAAGACGGCAAGGCGGCGCATGAAGTTTTGCAGTTCGCGCACGTTGCCCGGCCACGGACGGCTGGCGAGGTAGGCGAGCACCTCGGGGGCGATTTCCTTGGGCATCAGGCGCAGTTCGCGGCAGGCCTGCGTCAGGAAGTGGTGCGCCAAAAGCGGGATGTCCTCGGTGCGCTTGTCCAGCGGCGGTACATAGACGCTGAGGACGTTCAGGCGATAGAACAGGTCCTCGCGAAAGAGGCCGTCCTTCATCTTCTGCTCAAGGTCCTTGTTGGTGGAGGCCAGAATGCGCACGTCCACGCGCACGGACTGGCTGGAACCGACGGGGCGCACTTCCTGCTCCTGCAACACGCGCAGGAGCTTTGTCTGAATATTCATGGGAATGTCGCCAATTTCGTCCAGCAGGAGCGTGCCGCCGTTGGCGGAGACGAACAGGCCCTTGTGGGAGCGGTCCGCGCCGGTGAACGCGCCCTTGACGTGGCCGAAGAGCTCGCTTTCCAGTAACTG
>NZ_JBUDSW010000350.1:0-2939 GCF_054921475.1 Desulfobaculum sp.
GTTCCAGCGGGGGCGTTGTTGTGTGGTGCTGTGGCATGCGCCGCGCTGTGGGCGGTTTTGTGGGGGGCGGCCGTGCAGTTGGCTACGAGTCGCCGCTTTGGCAGGGACCGTGCACTTCAATGCAGTCCTGCGGGCAGAGGGCGATGGCCTCGGCCATTTCCGCTTCGGTCGCGCAGTCCTTGCGCAGGACGACTTCTTCGTTGAGGTCGTCCCATTCAAACAGGTCGGGGCACATCTCCACGCAGCCCATACACGCGGTACAGTCCACGCGGTTGATGGAGATTTCCTTTTTTTCGCTCATGGTGGTGCATCTTCCTTTGGCTGAGAGCAATGGGAGTGGGAGCCCCAATGCTACCGAAGCTGCATGCTGGCCGCAACATGCTCAAGGGTGGTCTGGCCGTGGAAGATGATGCGTTGCGCCACGTCGCGCACCTCGGCGCTGCGGCCTTGTCTGGCCGCGTGCTCCAGCCGCTCCGCCTGCTGCCTGAGGGACAGGGCGCTGATGGTTGCCGCCGCGCCCTTGATGGAGTGGGCAATGCGGCGCAGCGCGGTTTCGTCATCCTGAGAGAGCGCGCTGCTGAGGGCGGTGAGCTTTGGTGGAAGGTCATCCAGAAAGACGGCGTACAGTTCGCTCAGGAACCGGGTGTTGCCGCGCAGGCGGTGGAGTGTGGCCTGTTCGTCAAGGATGGGCGTACTGACGCCGGTGGGGATGCGGTAGGGCATGGTGCCGTCCGGAGCTTGTGATGTATGCCGCCAGCGGGGCGGGCTGCCGTGTCCCATGTGCTTTTCTCGGTAAGGGGGGGACAAGGCAACGCTCGCCTCCGGCGAGGGACCTGCGTAGCCGCTGTGCACAAAACGGTCTATCGGGTACAGTTGGAAAAAGCGTACAGCTTTTGCGGCAGGTTGGCAAAGTGGGCTGTGAAAAATATGCACCGCAAGGCCCCCATGGCGCATCCTGAGATGGACGTAGGGAAAGCGTGCGGGGCGCGTCATGCGCCACTTTGAGCAAACGTGTTGAAATACGCGGTGTTTTCCAGTAGTCTACAATGGAAGTGTTCTGCATGCCTTGCGTGTTTCCGCATAACCTTTGTGTTTTTCTGCGCGCCGCGTGGACCCGAGGTGCAGTCTGCCATGTATATCCGTTGCTGGGGCTCAAGAGGGTCCATCCCCGTATCCGGGCCGGAATACAACCGCTATGGCGGCGATACCACGTGTATGGAGGTCCGAAACGCGCGGGACGACATTGTCATCATAGACGCCGGTTCCGGCATCCGCCGCCTTGGCAACGCGCTTCTTGCGGAAGGGCGTTTTGACTACACCATGCTCTTTACGCATCTGCACTGGGACCATGTTCTTGGTCTGCCGTTTTTCAAGCCAATCTTCCTGCCCAAAACAACACTAAATATCCGCGGTTGCCCCTTTGGCATGGGCGCGCTGGAAACTCTGCTGGAAGGCGTCATGACAGCGCCGTACTTTCCTGTGCCCTACAAAGCGCTGCTGTCCAACATTACGCATGAAATCGCCTGCGGTGTGGACCTCACCATCGGCGAGATGCGCATCACATCCATTGCTCTCAACCACCCCAACAAGGGACTGGGCTACAAGTTTGAGGAAAACGGCAAGAGTTTTGTCTTCCTTACCGACAACGAGCTGGACTTCGCCCACGATGGCGGCCTGTCGCCCGAGGACTACGCCGCCTTCAGCGAAGGGGCGGACCTGCTCATTCATGACGCTGAATACCTGCCAAAGCAGTATAATGAACTCACCCGCGGCTGGGGGCACACGCTGTATACCGACGCCCTGAATCTGGCCATTGATGCGGGGGTGAAGCGCTATGGCATGTTCCACATCAATCAGGAGCGCACGGACGAGCAGGTGGATGAGATGGTGGAGCACTGCAACCGCATTCTGAAAAAACGAGGCGTAGAGATGGACTGCTTTGCCGTGGCGCAGAATCAGGAGTTTGAGCTGTAATGCATGCGCAAAGCGGTACATGGCAGGGCGCATGCGTGCTGGGCCGGGTGTGGGCGCTGGCCGTGGTGCTGGCGGGCTTTGCCGCGCTGTGCGTCCCGAACACCGTGCGCGCGGAGGTGAAGACCCTTACGGCGGAGCACGTGTACGTGCTTGGGGATAACGACACCCGCACCGAGGCCCGCCGCATCTGCTTTATGCAGGCCAAGCGCAAACTGGTGGAGCAGGTTGGCACCTATGTGGAGGTGCTGACGGAGATGAGCGACTTTCGGCTGACGCGCGACGAGGTGCGCTCCTTTACTGCCGCGACCATGCAGGTGGAGGTGGATGAGGAGACGTTCTTTATGAAGGACAAGAGCTTTGCGGTGCGCATGAAGGTGCGCGCGCGGGTGGATGGCGACGCCATGCGCGAGCGCCTGCAAACCGCAGCGCGCCAGCGCGACGACCTTGTCCGTATGCGCGAGCGCTACGACACCACGCGCCGCCTTGAGGACAAGGCTCTTGCCGTGCAGGAGCGTCTGCGCACGGCCCCGCCGGAGCAGGCCGCCCCGCTGCGGCAGGAGCGCGACGCCATTCTCGGCACCCTTGAGGAAACGCAGGCGCGCTATGATGCCATCATGCAGACCCGGAAAACGCAGGCGGACTACGCAGAGCGCTTTGTTGAAGCGGACATGACCCGCAGTGAAGTGCGCTCCCTGCTTGGCGAGCCGCGAACCATCCGCCGCAACGGCGATTCCGCCACCTTTGAGTGCTGGAACTACGGCCGGGTGTGGGTGGTGTTTCGCGATGGGCTGGTGGTGTGCCGCCGCGAAAGCCTCAGCTACAGCCAGCGCCACGGCGGAGACTGCCATTGCTCCGGCTTTGTCGGAACGGGCGGGGTGTTTATGGAGTAGGCAGGGCATGGCGGGAGCGCGCCGATATGGGCGCAGTGCTGGACACGGACGGGCCAAATGGTCCGTCTTTTCTTT
>NZ_JBUDSW010000351.1:0-2933 GCF_054921475.1 Desulfobaculum sp.
GGCGCTGGAACGCCATGAGCTACCCCGTGCGGTTGGCGCCGGATGCGCCGGAAGGTCAGCACGCGCTTATGCAGCGCCTGCTTGATGCGGGCATTGCCACGCGTCCGGGCGTCATGAACGCCCACACCGAAGCCCCGTACCGTACAGCGCTCGCTTTGCCACAGTCCGAGGCGGCCCGCGCCCACGTGGTGCTGCTGCCCATTTTTAACACCATGACTGACGAGCAGGCGGACACCGTGGTGCGCGAGGTACGCCGTGGGCACTGAGCTGCTGCTTTTCCCCTTTGGCGGCAACGCGCGCGAGGCGCTGTGCTGCTTGCCCCGCGGCGGGGCACTTCGTCCTGTGGGCTTTGTGGATGACGACCCCGGCACCCACGAGGCCACATGCTGCGGCGTCCCTGTCCTTGGCGGGCGGGAGTGGCTGGGGCGGATGCCCTCGGCGCAGGTTTTGGCTGTGCCCGGCTCCCCGGCAACCTACGCGCGCAGGCAGACGGTGCTGGAGGGGCTGGCCCTGCCGCCCGCGCGCTACGCCACGGTGGTCCACAGCCACGCCAGCGTGGCCGGGGACGTGGCCCTTGGCGTGAATGTGCTTATTATGCCCGGCGCGTTTGTGGGCGCGGGGGCGCGTGTTGGTTCCCATGTGCTCATTATGGCCGGAGCTGTGGTGTCGCATGACGCCGCGGTAGCGGACTACGCCATCATTGCCGCCGGGGCCATGGTGGCCGGGGGCGCCGTGGTGGAGCGCGGGGCCTATGTTGGCGCCGGGGCGCGCCTGCGCGAAGGCGCGCGTGTTGGCGCGGGAGCGCTTGTGGGCATGGGCGCGGTGGTCCTTGATGCTGTGCCGCCCGGCGAGGTGTGGGCGGGCGTGCCCGCGCGGCCGGTGCATGGGGGCGCGTTATGATGCTGTCCGCCGTTATCCCCGCCTACAACGAGGCGCAGAATATTCCCGCCACCATCCCGGCGGTGCTGGACTGCCTGACCCGCGCGGCTGGCGGCGGCGAGGTGGAGGTGCTGGTGGTGGATGACCACTCCACGGATGGCACCTTTGAGGCCGTATTGGCCCTTGGGGACGCGCGGGTGCGGAGCATTCGGCTGTCGCGGCGGTCCGGGAGCCACACGGCCCTGCGCGCCGGGCTGTGGCATGCCCGGGGCGACGCCGTGGTGTGCATGGCCGCAGACGGACAGGACGACCCCGAGGCCCTTGCGGCCATGGCGCAGCAGTGGCGCGGCGGCGCGCAGGTGATTTGGGGCCTGCGTCAGCGCAGGGACGACGGCGTCCTGCACGGCCTGAGCGCGCGGCTGTTTTATCTGCTCCTTCGCCTTGCGACCGGGCGGCGGGACGGCATCGACCTGTCGCGGGCGGATTTTTACCTGCTGGACCGCGCGGTGGTGGACGCGGTGCGCACGTGCCATGAGCGCAATACGTCGCTGTTTGGCCTGCTCGCGTGGATGGGCTTTCGCCAAAGCGCCGTGGAGTATACGCGCCGCCCGCGCACGCGCGGGCATTCCAAGTGGAGCGTTCGGGCGCGCTGGCAACTCGCCAAGGACTGGTTCATCGCCTTTTCCGGCGTGCCGCTCAAGGTGGCGACGTGGCTGGGGCTGGCGTCATCTTTTGCGGGGCTGGCGTATGCGCTGTGGATTGTGTGGCTGGTTTTGGGGCATGATGTGCATGTGGAGGGCTGGGCCTCGCTGATGGTGGCGGTGCTGGTGCTTGGCGGGGCGCAGCTGTTTATGCTGGGGGTGTTTGGGGAATATTTGTGGCGCAACCTCGACGAAGCCCGCGCGCGGCCCAATTGGTTCATCGAGCGCGACAGCCGGGGGGAGGTGGAGCATGGCGGCGGCACCTAGAGACATCTTTACGGCAATGGAACTGCGGCCCGGCAAGGCCGAGGACGTCCAGCGCCTGTGGCCGCAGGGGCTGCGCGCCACGGTGCCCTTTACCGCGTCCCTTATGCGGACGGACCTGCACCCGGATGGGGAGCGGGACGTTCTGGTGTGGGGGCGTTTTCCCCATGGGGACGCGCCGCTGGTGTGGATGCAGGACGGGGAGGTGGTCTGCGGGTTCAAGTTTGAGCGGTGGGAGCGCGTCATACGCGAGGAGCGCTACCGCCCGGAGCATACATGTCCGTTGGCCGCACGGCTGCCGTTCCACTACCACCGCGTGCCGGGGCCGCTGCGCAGCGCCCTTGCCGGGGCGATACTTACGGTGCGCGGCAGGGCTGCGGGCAGTGCGCATCCGGTAACGCCCTTCAATCCCGGCTGCGCCCTGCTTTTGCGCGTGGTGCGCGGCGCGCCGGACGCGCCGCCCGTGGTGGTGCTGACGCACGACTGCGACACCGCGCAGGGCGTGGCCGCCGCGCCGGAGCTGGCCGCCGTGGAGGAGGAGCACGGGTGGCACTCCATATGGAACGTAGTCCCCGGCGAGTATGATGTGGACCACATCATGCTGGAGCGCCTGCGCGCCGCCGGGCACGAGATTGGGCAGCACGGCCTGACCCACAACATGGGCGAAGCCTTCCTGCCGCGCGAAGCCTTGCGAAGCGCCCTTCTGGAGCACAAGGCTTTTCGCCAGCGCCACGGGGTGCGCGGCTACCGTGGTCCGGGCTGGTACCGCACGCGCGCCATGTTCGACGTGTTGGGGGAATTTTTCGACTACGACATGACCTGTCTGGACAACGACTTTATCTGCCCCGGCGGGAGCGGCGGCGTGGGCGAGGTGCGTCCCTATGCCCTGCGCGGCGGGCTGATGGAACTGCCGTGCACGGTGCCCTTTGAGGCGCCCCTTGTGCACGGTGGTGTGCGCCCCGGCGCCCTTGCCGCGTGGTGGTGGCCCAAGGTGGAGGCCCTTGGGCGCCTTGGCGGGCATGTGGTGGTGAATACGCACCCGGACCCGCACTACAGCGGGCGGCCAGAGGTGCGCGCGGCCTATGCGGA
>NZ_JBUDSW010000352.1:0-2904 GCF_054921475.1 Desulfobaculum sp.
CGGGCATCCTGTACCCGCTGGGCGACGTGGACGCCCTGCGCGGGGGCCTCAGGCGGCTCTTGGACGATGCGGCTTTGCGGCGGCGCTATGGCGTAGCGGGGCGGAGGCGTGTGGAGCAGGACTTTTCATGGACAACAAACGCGGAGCAGTACGCCGTCCTGTGCCGGGACGCCATGCTGGAACCCGCGTCATACAAGGCCGGATAACCAATTTGCCACCGCGCCGGACACGCGCGGACGGAGGACCTGAATGCGAGTGCTTGTCCCAACGGCTGGACGCCGCAATATTCTGCTGGATGCCATCCGGCAATGCCCGCAGGTGACGCGGCTGGTGACCACGGAAATCGACTACACCGCACCGGGCGTCATTGCGGCGGACGTGTGCTACCGGGTGCCGCCCTCTGGCGCGCCCACCTATCTGGACGCTGTGGAATCCATCTGCCGCAGGGAGGGAATCACGCATATCCTGCCGCTGGCGGACCTTGATTTGGAGCGCTTTGCCGCCCAGCATGAGCGGTTCGGGGCGCTTGGCGCCAGCGTCGTGAGCGCGCCGCAGGACACGGTGAACCTGTGCATGGACAAGTGGCGCACGCATTCCTTTCTGCGCGAGCTGGACATCCCCCTGCCGTGGACCGCGCCCCTGCCGGATGCGGCGGCGGACCCGGCGCGCGTACCCTTTCCCGTGTGCCTGAAGCCCGGGCACGCGGGCATGAAGAACTCGCCGGACTATTTCTTCCAGCGCCTCGAGACCCCGCAGGAGCTTGCCACGTGGCAGGAGCGCCTTGGTGACCGCGCCGGGCGGTATTTGGTGCAGGAGCACTTGGAGGGGCGTCGCGAGCTGAATGTAGACTTCTTTGCCATCCGGGGCAGTGTGCGGCGGGTGGTGGTCCTGCACCGCCACGGCTGGGGCGCGGGCGGCGGTATTACGCGGGGGACAACGGTCCCCTGTCCGCCGGAAGTGGCGTCCATGACGCAGCGCATTGTGGCGGCCCTGACCTACGACGGTCCCGGCAACTTTCAGGTGTGGACCGACGACCGGGGCGGCTATGCCGTCACGGAAATTAATCCCCGGTTTTCCAATTCTTCGGCCCTTGTGGGCATTCCTGCGGGAGAAAATTTTTTCCGGCATCTGTTCGACGTGCTGGCGGGCGGGGACGTGCCGCCGCGCATGAACGGGTACGCCATGCTGACGGTGACCTGCGCCTACGCGCCGCGGGTGGTGAGTGATGAAGCCCTCGTGGACCCCTTTGCCTGAGGAGTTGCCATGAAAGTACTTGGTCTGGCGGGCAGTTTACGGTCTGCAGTACGTCCGGAGGATGCCAGCGCGCTTCTGGCCCGGTTGGAGGACGTGCCAAGCCGGGACGCCCTTGGCGCATGGCTGGCGGATGCGGCGCGTCGCGGTGAAGGCTCGCGCGGGCTCAGCAACTCCGATGCGGCCCTTGCCGCGGCTCTGTGGGCGGCGCAGGACCTTGGCGCGGACGTTGGGTGGCGCTCGCTGTCGTGGCACTTTTTACCGGACCGCACCGTTGCCGATGCCGAGGACCTGCGCGCGGAATTGCTCTCCGCCGATGCGGTGCTGCTGTCCGGCCCGGTGTACTTTGGCGACCGCTCCAGCCTTGTGCAGGAGCTTGTGGGCATGCTGCGGGCGGACAGCTACCTGCGCGAGGCCATGACCAACACCCTGTACGGCGGTGTTGCTGTGGGGGCAAAGCGCAATGGCGGGCAGGAGACGGCGCTTATCTATCAGGTGCTGGACATGGTCAGCCTTGGCATGCTGGCCGTTGGCAACGACTCCGAAACCACCTCGCAGTACGGCGGCACCGTACACGCCGGAACCTTTGGCACCGCACCGCAGGACGAGCAGGGCCTCGCGACGGCCCTAGGCACGGGGCGCAGGCTGGCGCGTCTGCTCCTTGGGCACGAGGTTGGCGGGCGGCTGGACGACAAAGTCCGCGTGGCCTTTGTGGTGCTGCAGGATGCCCGGCGTGAGGGCGTGGCCGCGGCCTCGGAGTTGGCAGAGATGTTTGCGGATGAGGTGGACGCCGAGGTGATGGACATTACCCGCATGGATATCCAGCGTTGCCGCGCCTGCGACATGTGCCCCGCCAGCGTTGGCGCGGATGAGGACTACCGCTGCCTGCTCCGCGGGCAAGACGACTTTACCGGGCTGCATCCGCGTTTGTTGGATCAGGACATCATTGTTCCGGTGACGGTGTCCGTTGGGGACTATGGGCTGGTGCGCTCAGCGTATCAGGTGTTCATGGAGCGCATGCGGTACCTGCGGCGCGGGGACTATGCCCTGTCGGACACGCTGTTTGCCCCGCTGACCCTTGTGGAGGCGGGCGGGGACGAGAACCTGCACGCACGGGTGATTACCTCGCTTATCCGCCAGCATACCGTGGTGTCGCGGCCCTTGCGGGCGGAGCTTGTGGACGGACGCGTTGGCGATATGCAGCGCCTTGGCGTGGCCTTTGGGCACTTGGTGCATCAGGGGCGGCTTGTGGCCGCGGCCCGGCTGGCGGCGGCGCGGTATCTGGACGGCGTGGTGAGCTACAACCCTGTCGGCTACGTCCTTCGCGACGCCCCGGAGCACGAGGCGCGCGTTATGGCCGCCCGGCGCGAGGCCATGGACAGCCGCCGCGTCCGCCTGCGGAGTCTGGCGCGCAGGCGGCTGGCCGGGGGGTACCCGTTATGACGGCTGTTGTGGACTTTGCCTGCGGCGGCGTGGTGCGCCGGCCCCTTGTGGCCCCGTATCAGTTGTCCTTTGCCACTCTTGAGGAATTTGCTGTCGTGTGGGTGTTTGTGCAGATGGCGGACGGCTCCTGCGGCGTTGGCGAGGCAGTTCCCCTGCCGGGCTACGGCGCGCATGGCGTGGACGAGGTGGCGGCGGGCGTGCAGGCCCTGT
>NZ_JBUDSW010000353.1:0-2868 GCF_054921475.1 Desulfobaculum sp.
ACACGAGACGGAAACCCAGACGTTGCCGTCACTGATCATCTTGATGCCCTTGTGCAGGCCGGAGTAGGCCGCAAGGGTATAGGCGAGGATGATGCCCAGCATGATGATGGCGTTGCCCCACAGGCCCACCTGAATGCCGAAGATTTTGTTCAGGCCCACGGTGAACAGCATAAGGCCAAGGCAGTTTGCCGCGGCGGCGCCCCACAGGGCGGTGATGGAGGCAAGGATTTCAACGCAGCGGCCAACAACCCCGCGCGAGGCCTTGTCGCCCAGCAGGCCGTAAAAGGCGCCGGAGATGGTCATGGGTCGGTTCAGACGGAAGGCGGGGAAGGCTACAATCAGGCCCACCAGCGCGTAGATGGCCCACTGGTGGAAGCCCCAGTGCAGCATGGCCGCGCCCTTGGAGGCCAGCACAGCGCCCTGCGTGGCGGATTCCGCAAAGTAGGGCGTTTTGTAGTAGTGCCACAGGGCCTCGCCAAAGGGCCAGAAACAGTAGCCCGCGCCAAGGCCGCAGCCAAAGAGCAGGGCAATCCAGCTAAAGGTGCTGAATTCCGGCCGGTCCTCGTCCTTGCCAAGGCGCATTTCGCCGTACTTGCTGAAGGCGAGGTAGATCAAAATGGGAATGAATAAAAAGACGCTCAGGATGAAGAACCAGCCAAAGTTGTGGGCCAGCACGCCTTTTGCGCCCTTCATGATTTCAACAAAGCCCGGTGCGTCCAGTCCGGCCCAAAGAAGAGCCAGCATCGTGATGCCAAGGGTGACACCCACCAAAAGCTGATCCGTTCCGCCTTGCTTGGGAAGCGTTTTTGTGTCAGTAGCAGTCGTCATTGATTCTCTCGTTGCCATGTGCTCCGGCTAGGGAGCCGTTAACGGGAAGATGGCGTAAGGGCGGCTGACGGAGTCGCGGTTCGCGTCCGTTTGTGTGCGCAAACGGTACACGCGGTAGACCGCTGGCACCGTCAGCCGTTCTGTTTTGCCCGGAGGGTGTGTCTAGCTGCCTGCTTCGACGAAGGCGTCGAGCTGCGCTTTGACTGCCGGGTCCATCTCGGGCATCTGATACTCGGCCAGCAGTTTCTCTCCGCGTTCGCGGATGGTCTGCTTCAGCGACTTTGTGTCGCCGGAGAACCAGGCCTCAAGACCCTTGCGGTAGGAGTAGTTTGGCTGCCAGCTTGCGGTGCGGCAGTTGAGGGCGGTGTGCATGTTGGTGAGGTATTCGCCGCCATGGCCCACTTCCTTGATGACGTCCAGAGCAAGACCCTCTTCGCTGACGTCGATCTTCTGGCGCATGGCCTTGCCATAGCCGCAGATTTCGTCGTCCATGACAATCTTGGTGAAGGACGCGCCAAGGTAGGAGGACAGGCAGCCGGAGCTGTGCTGGATGAAGTCCGCGCCAAGGTTCATGGCGTTCAGCATGGTGCTCATGGACTCAAAGCCCGCCTGTGCGTCCACGTCGCAGGCATCCGTCAGGGAGCCGCCGCCTCGGCAGGGCAGGCCGTAGTAGTGGCCCAGCTGCACGCCGGCGCGCATGACTTTGGAGAATTCGGGGGCGCCAATAGCCACAACCACAGTGGACATGTCCATCACGCCGGAGGCGCAGCCGTAGATGACCGGGGTGCCGGGATTCACCAGCTGGGACAGCACGATGCCTGCCAGCACTTCTGCCGTCTGCAGAACCAGCACGCCGCCCATGGAAATGGGACCGGTGGCGCCGCCGGTGACAAGTGCGGCGATGAGCATGGGCTGCTTGTAGGTCGCCAGCTCAATGAGGGCTTCGCAGGTTTTTTCCTCGTAGCGCAGGGGCGTCAGGCTGTTGATGAGGGAGATGGAAAACGGCTTTTCCTTAAACTCTTCCCTGTCGCAGCCAAAGACCATTTCGCCCATGGCGAGCATGTCGTCCACGCCCTTTTTGCCGTGGGTGCTGCACCCCATGAACGGCTTGTCGGAGTAGACGAAGGAACTGTAGAGCATCTGCAGGTAGGACGTTTCGGCGGGGACGTCGCTGGGGTCGCACAGCAGGTAGCCAACCATGTCCTGATTGGGCAACTGATGTGCCAGCTTGACGAGGGTGTGGTAGTCGTCAAGGGTTCCGCTGCGCAGGTTATCGTCAAAGTCAACAACGTTGGGCGCGCCGTAAACAGGCGAGAAGATAGGACGTTCTCCACCGATGACCACGTTGTTCGCCTCGTTGCGGGCGTGGACGGTGAAGGATGAAGGACAGGTCGAGAGCGCGGCCTGCACCTGTTCGTCGGTGATGAAGACGCGCTGGTCCTCTACCTTAAAGCTATGAGATCGAAACACATCAAGTGCCTGTTCGGACAGGAACTCTATTCCGGTGGTCTCAAGAAGGTTGATTGTTGCAGCGTGTACTGCAGAAATATCATCTTGGGTCAACGACCACATTGGATCGAGCGGCATGAAGCACCTCCCAAATGCTTAGTCCCGTTATTATAACGGGTATGCGAAATCTTATATACGTCAGTGCAATGTTCGTTCGCGTTTGGCGCCAGCGGTAGAACAGGCTTGTGCTTTTTTTGCACAAGCTGGGTAGGTGTTACTGTGGAACCAGCAAAAAAAAAATAGCGCGGACTAATCCCGGGTCTAAAAAACCAGTTTTTCCCGTTTTTTTCGGGGAGGCAGGTTGTGGGACGTGGGGGTATCCCCTCGCGGAGAAAGGGCGCTCCGGCGTCGGCTCTTTTGCCGCTTGGGAGGGGTGCTTGCGTGGTTTGGTTCGGGAATTCAGGGTGTTATCCTGCGGTGGCAACTGTTGCTGTGCAGTCCCTTTCCCCTGCGGACACCTCCCCCTCTCGGGTATGGGAGAGGGGGGAGAGCGCAGAGATATACTGTGGGAAAGATTTCATTTTCACATGC
>NZ_JBUDSW010000354.1:0-2843 GCF_054921475.1 Desulfobaculum sp.
CTGCCAGAGGGGAAGCCTTGAGCGGGCGAAGGGCGGGTAGCGATGGCGCGCAGACTGCGCCGCGCTACGGGTCGAGTTCGTCTATGGCGGCGGTGTAGTCCACTACTTTGTTCCGGCCTGTGCGTTTGGCGTGGTACAGGGCGCGGTCGGCCTTGACCATGATGTCCTCAAGGGGGCGCGCTCCGGCAATTTCGGTGTGCAGGCCAATGGAAACGGTGAAGGAAATAGGCCCTTCGTCGGTCTCCACGGTGGTTGCCTCCAGCTGGGAGCGCATGCGTTCGGCCACATGCATGGCGTCGTCGCGGTCCGTTTGAATGAGCAGGGCGCCGAATTCCTCGCCGCCAAGGCGGCCAAAAACATCGTTCTCGCGCAGGATGGTGTTGCAGGTGCCGACCATAGAGCGCAGCACGTCGTCCCCGGCCGCGTGGCCGTAGGTATCGTTCACGCGTTTAAAGTGGTCGATATCCAGCATCATGATGGTCAGCGGCAGGGAGTAGCGCCGGGAGCGCTGGAGTTCCTTTTCCGCCTTGTCCAAAAACGCGCGGCGGTTGGCCGCTCCGGTCAGCGGGTCCGTGGTGGCAAGGCGTTTGAGTTCCTCCTCCAGACGGCGGCGCTCGGTGATGTCGATGACGGAGACAATAACCTTGCCCCACGATTCCTCGTACCCCGGCGCAACGCTCAGGTGGATGGTGACGTATTTGGTGTCGCTCATCAGCGTCACCTGAGGCGCCTCAAAGGTTTCGCGCAGTTTGCCCTTAGCCAGCGCGATGAGCTGCTGGCGGAACGAGACGATATTGTTGGAGGTAAAAATATTCTGCAGGCCCGGCAGGATGTCATATTTGGTGTCCGCGTCGAAAAGGCGCAGGGTGGCCTCGTTGACTTGCAGCAGCTGCACAAGGGCGGCGCACTGCTGCACGGCTTCGTCATTACTCATGAAGTAGCGCTCGAAGTCCTCTACGCCGTTGGCCGCAAGGTCGTCGATATAGTGGCGCACAAGGGAGAAGTCCGCCTCCCACAGGGAGATGGGCGAGTTTTCGAACAGGCCGCGGTAGCGGGCCTCGCTTTGGCTCAGGATGGCGTTGGCGCGCTTTCTGTCCGTGATGTCGCGGCAGATGGATTCCACAGCCACAGCCTCGCCGCGGTCGTAGATCATCTGCATGTTGCACTCTACGGTGATGATTTGGCCGTCCTTGCGGCGCAGGGGCAGCTCCCGCAGGCGGATTTCGCGCTTTTCGCGCAGTTCGTCGTGCAGGGTGTTGCGGCAGTCCGGATCCACGTAGATGTCCTGCACATTGAGGGCGAGGATTTCTTCGGCCGTGTAGCCCAGCAGCGTGGGCAGGGCTTTGTTGATGAGGATGGGCCAGCCTTCAAGGTCGCCAAGGTAGTAGGCGTCCTGCATGTTTTCAAAGATGCGCCGGAACTTTTCTTCGCTGAGGGCCAGTGCCTGCTGGATGCGGTTTTTTTCCGTGGTGTCGTGCACCACGGAAAAGAGCAGTTCGCGGCCCTGATACATGATGGGACCGGAGTAGACGTCCACATCGCGGATTTCGCCCGAGGCAAGGCGGTGGCGGAAGTGGAAGCGCTCGCGCGCTTCGTCTCTGGCGCGCTGCATTTCGGCGTTGATTTCCTCGCGCGTTAGGACGTTGATGTCCGCGATGTTTTTCGCCAGCAGTTCATCCTTGGAATAGCCGTAGTAGTCGCAGGCGGCGGGGTTGGCGTCGTAGAGTTCGCCTGTGTCGGGCGAGATAATGAGCATGATGGAGTGGTTGTTCTGGAAGAACGTGCGGTGGTATTCCTCGCTTTGGCGCAGCAGGTGCTCGGAGCGCTTGCGGGCTGTGGTGTCCCGTATGGTGGACATCACCACGTCGCCGTCCCCGAAGTTGAGGCGGCGCAGGAAGATTTCTATGTCCAGGGTACTGTCGTCCTTGGGCCGGCGGCCTTTCCATTCAAAGAGCTGCGGCTCGCCGTCCAGCGCCTTCTCCCAAATGAGCGGCAGGAGGTTCTTGGGAATGTCGTACGACGACAGGTCATGGATGATGGACATACGCCGCGCTTCGCGGTGGGTGACGTTGAACATGTGGAGCATGGATTCGTTCACGTCCAGAATGCGGCCCTTGAGGTCATGGATGATGATGGCGTCGTGGGCGCTGTCGAAAATGCGGCGGAAGCGCTCCTCTGACCGGCGCAAGGAGAGCTCCGCATCGCGAAAGCGCGTCACATCGTCCAGAATGACAACAATGGAGGAGGTGCGGTTTCCTTGCCCCGTTGTGTGGCAGTCCGCGAGGGGCAGGCAGGTGATGTCGAAACAGCGCTCGCCTTGCTTGATGGAAAAGCCCGATGATGGACGGCACACACCGGATGCAACCGGCGTGGGCAGGGCGCCGCGTAGCCACGGTAGGATGTCTTCCAGCCGGGGCGAGGCATCGGCGCTGTCGTCCTCCACATCGGGCTGGGCGTCGTGCTCCGTGTTGTACTGCTCATGCACCAGCAGGGTGGCGGCATGGTTCATATTGAGGACGTGGTGGGCTTCATCCAGCAAAAAAATGGGCGAGGGCACGTTCTCGAAGAGGTTGATGTACTCCTCGTTCTCGTGCTGCAGTTGCTGGTAGTGGCGCTGCGCCTCGACGTTCTCCGGGTCGTAGACGGTGTCGAACCATGTGCCGCACAGGGCGATTTCAAAGGCGTCGAAACAGCGCAGCACGTAGCGGACGCGGGGTTCGCAGTGGGTGGGGAATTTGTGGCGCACAAGGTCCACCAACGCCTGCCGGAACCATTTGCACAGGGTAAAATAGCTGCGCGGGGAGCTTTGGGAGTGATGGCAGCGCCGGACTTCCTGCCGGGCC
>NZ_JBUDSW010000355.1:0-2831 GCF_054921475.1 Desulfobaculum sp.
CCGTCATTGTTCCCTGCCCCTGCACCACCGCGCGTGGGCAGTCAGCCCCTTCATCTCCCGGATACCGCCACACGCGTCACCCGCCCGGGACAGCGCGCTACGCCCCTCATTTCCCCGGCACGGCGCGCCGCGGCACCAAAACCAACAGCACCCCCGGTGGAGACATATCCACCGGGGGTGCCGCGCTTTCCCATGCCACCCCATCGGAGCAGCACGGACAAAAAAGAGGCGGGCCCCCGTCTTTTGACGTGGCCCGCCCATGAAATCAACGCCCAGAGTGCGCCGTCACGGACACGAGGGGTCCGGCTCGAAAACCGGGCTCGCCTCCGTTCCGAAGCACTCTGGCAAGGGTTACTTGATAAATTTTTAGGCTTTCTTCTTGCGGCCCGCGATCTGATAACGCTTCTGCGAGTTAAGTTCAACCTTGCGCAGGCGGATGGCTTCCGGCGTAATCTCGACGAGTTCGTCCTCACGGATGAAGTGCAGGGCGCGCTCCAGCGTCATGGGCAGCACGTTGGTCAGCACAACGGCGTCGTCCTTGCCGGACGCACGCATGTTGGTGAGCTTCTTGCCCTTGGTGGGGTTCACGTCGATATCGTTTTCGCGGTTGTGCTCGCCAACGATCATGCCCTCGTACACGGCGTCGCCCGGATTGATGAACAGGCTGCCGCGGGGCTCAAGGTTGAACAGGGCGTAGGCCACGGCCTTGCCCGCACGGTCGGAGACGATGGAGCCGGAGTAGCGCGTGGGGAACTCGCCGCGGTGGTCGCCATAGCCCTCAAGGTAGGAGTTCATGATGCCGGTACCCTTGGTATCGGTCAGGAACTCGTCGCGGTAGCCGATGAGGCCACGGGAGGGGATGGAGAATTCCATACGCACGCGTCCGGTGCCGTTGTTGACCATATTGGTCATGCGGCCCTTACGCATGGCGAGCTTCTCGGTGACGACGCCCATGGAGGCTTCGTCGCAGTCCACGTACAGGTGCTCAATGGGCTCCAGCAGCTTGCCGCTTTCGTCGCGCTTGTAGATAACCTCGGGACGGCCCACGTTCAGCTCAAAGCCTTCGCGGCGCATGGTCTCGATGATGATGGCCATCTGGAACTCGCCACGGCCCTTCACGAGGAAGGCGTCGCGGTCGTCGGTCTCTTCCACGCGGATAGCCACGTTGGAGAGGGCTTCGCGGGTCAGGCGCTCCTTAATCTTGCTGGAGGTCACCTGCGAGCCTTCCTGACCGGCCAGCGGCGAGGTATTGATGCCAAAGCGCATGCTGACGGTCGGCTCATCAACGGTGATGCGGGGCAACGCCTGTGGATTGTCCACTGTGCAGATGGTATCGCCGATTGTCACGTCCTCAATGCCGGACAGCACGATGATGTCACCGGGCTGGGCGCTGTCGGTATCCACAACCTTCAGACCGCCGTAGGTCTGCAGGCGGGACACACGCAGGGACTTCTTGGAGTCGTTTTCACCAAGGCAGACCAGCTGCTCGTTGCTGTGGGCGGTGCCGTTGGTTACGCGGCCAATGGCAAGGCGGCCCAGATAGTCGGAGTAGCTGAGGTCGGACACCAGCATCTGGAAGGGTGCGTCGGGGTCGTAGCTGGGCGCGGGGACTTCCTCCACCACGGCATCCAGCAGGATGTGCAGGTTGGAGGCCTCGTCCTCAAGGTTCTTCTTGGCGATGCCGTCGCGGCCGATGGCGTAGTACAGCGGGAACTCCAGCTGGTCGTCATCTGCGCCAAGGTCGATGAGCAGGTCGTAGACCTCGTTCAGCACTTCGTCGGGACGGGCGTCCGCACGGTCAATCTTATTGACCACAACCAGCAGCTTCAGACCGGCGTTCAGCGCCTTTTCCAGCACGAAGCGGGTCTGCGGCAGCGGGCCTTCGGAGGCGTCCACCAACAGGATAACGCCGTCGCACATGGACAAAGAGCGTTCAACCTCGCCACCAAAGTCGGCGTGACCGGGGGTGTCGATGATGTTGATTTTCCTGTCACGCCAGTGGATGGAACAGTTTTTCGCGGCGATGGTAATGCCGCGCTCACGCTCCAGATCCATGGAGTCCATGACACGATCATCAACGTCTTGCCCCTCGCGGAACACTCCGCTCTGCTTAAACATCTGGTCGACCAGCGTCGTTTTGCCGTGGTCAACGTGAGCAATGATGGCGATATTGCGCAACGATTCGTTGCGCGCGGTTTTCTTGGGCATCTCTTTGTCCTAGTTCGGGAAAAATACTGCTTTGGATGGGAGACCGTGCCGATGGCAACGGCCTTGCGCTATTGCGCGGAACGGGGGTTTGTAGCAAAACGGATTTGCGTTGGCAATGATTAATTTTAACATTGGGCACCGCCCCGCACTCTCGCCCTGAGGCCGGCGCAGACCCTACGCCTTTCTTTTCCCGCCAGCAAGCGTTGATCCATACTCCTTTTCGCGGCCTTGTGCCCCGCCCTTTTCCGCAAGTCTCTTGCCCCATCCACATGTCTTCATGTAACACTATATAGTGCGGCACATGGGCCTTATGCTTCGCGTCACCACCCACAAACGCAGGCGAATTATGAAAACGACCCGCGTGATATATGCCTTGGCAGCTCTGCTTTTCAGCGTCATCCTCCTGCCGCTGCCAAGCCGTGCGGGCGAATCCCAGCCCCTTGTTATCGCCATCGACAGCGATGCGCCACCTCTGGCCTACATCGGAGCCAGCGGCAAAGCGTCGGGATTTTTTGTCGATCTCTGGAAACTGTGGGGCACCAAAGTGCAGCGCGAGGTGCGGTTTCTGCCCGCGTCCCCTGCCGCCGCCGTGGACGCCATCCAAAGCGGCAGGGCCGACCTGC
>NZ_JBUDSW010000356.1:0-2814 GCF_054921475.1 Desulfobaculum sp.
CCTCGCCCTTGGGCTCAAGGTGGGCAGCTTCTCCTTTACGCCCAGCGACCTGAACCTTATCACCGCTGTTCTCGTCGTGCTGGCGCTGACCATGCCCAAACTGAAAAAAAGGTTCGCCAGATGCTGACATTATCCGACGTGACACTCTCCTTCCATAAAGGCAGCGTCAACGAGGTGCTGGCGCTCAAAAACGTGGACCTCACCATCAACGAGGGCGATTTCATCACGGTTATCGGCTCCAACGGCGCGGGCAAGTCCACCCTGCTCAACACGCTGGCCGGAACCTTCATGCCAGACAGCGGCTCCATCACCCTGAAAAATGATGACATCTCGCGGTGGCCGGAGTACAAACGCGCCCGGCACATGGGCCGCGTGTTTCAGGACCCGCTGCTTGGCACCTGCGCCTCGCTGACCATTGCGCAGAACCTTGCCCTTGCGCGCCGCCGCGGGGCATCGCGCTCGCTGAGGCAGGGCGTTACCGCTGACGACCGCGCCTACTTCCGGCGCGAGGTCCACAAGATTGGCCTCGGCCTGGAGGACAGGCTAGACGACCGCATTGGTCTGCTTTCCGGCGGCCAGCGGCAGGCGCTGACGCTGCTCATGGCGACCATGGTCCGCCCGGACATCCTGCTCCTTGACGAGCACACCGCCGCGCTGGACCCCAAAACCGCAAACTCCGTTTTGCTGCTCACGGAGCACCTTGTGACGGAGCTGGGGCTGACCACACTCATGGTCACCCACAACATGAATCAGGCGATAAAGCTGGGCAACAGGCTCATCATGCTCCATCAGGGCGAAATCATCATGGACGTTAGCGGCGAGAAGAAGCACTCGCTGTCCGTGAACGACCTGCTGGCCCAGTTCTATGCAGTCAAGGGAGAAGAGTTCTCGTCCGACAGGATGCTCCTCACCTAGACACTCTCGCGGGCCGCACTCACCCGCATGGACGATCTGTCCCACTCAACCAACACTCATTCGGAGGTACTCATGGAACGCACTTTCTCCATCATCAAACCCGACGCCGTCGAGCGTAACCTCATCGGCTCCATCTTGAAGATGATAGAGGAATCCGGTCTGAAGGTCGTTGCCACCAAGAAGATCCACATGACCAAAGAGCAGGCGCAGGGTTTCTACGCCGTGCACAGCGAGCGCCCCTTCTTCGACAGCCTGTGCGACTACATGTGCTCCGGCCCGTGTGTCGTGTCCGTGCTTGAGGGCGAAAACGCCATCACCCGCTACCGCGAGCTGATGGGCGCCACCAATCCCGAGCAGGCCGAGGAAGGCACCATCCGCAAGTGCTTCGCCAAAAATATCGAAGCCAACAGCGTGCACGGTTCCGACGCCCCCGAAACCGCAGCAACCGAAATCGCCTACTTCTTCAACCAGCTTGAGATTGTAGGCTAAAGAGAGTTTGACTATGCACACCGTTATCGGCGTCATCGGCCTTGGAAATATGGGTGGAGCCATTGTGTCCGGCCTTGCCGGGCGCAAGGATATCTCCATCGTTGGGTACGACCTTTCCGAAGACAACGCCCGCGCGCTGTCGGAGCGCTGCGGCATTGAAATTGCCGCCAGCCCCGAGGACGTGGCGAAGCGTTCGGACTATGTCCTTGTTGCCGTCAAGCCGCAGCACATGGAGCCGCTCCTGACCGAGCTTGCCCCGGTCCTGTCGCAGCGCGGCGCATGCCTGCTTTCCATCGCCGCAGGACTCCGGACGGACCAGCTGCGCGCCTTTACCGGCGGAAGCGTTCCCGTAGTGCGCATTATGCCCAACACCCCGGCCATGGTTGGCGCGGGCGTGTTTGCCGTCTGTCTGGACGACGCGGCGCTCACGGACGCGCACAAAGCCTTTGTGCCGGAGATGTTCGGCGCGCTTGGGCAGGTGCACATTCTGCCGGAAAAGCAGTTTGACGCCTTCACAGCCCTTGCCGGGTCCGGCCCCGCCTACGTCTTCTACTTTATGGAGGCCGTCATCGAGGCGGGCGTCACCCTTGGGCTGACGCGCCAACAGGCCACGGAGATGACCGAGGCGCTCTTCACCGGCTCAGCCAAGCTGGCCGAGGAAAGCGACCACCATGTCTCCGTCCTGCGCGAAATGGTTTGCTCCCCCGCAGGGACAACCATCGCCGCCACCAACCACCTCGACGCCGAGGGCGTCCGCGCCGCCATTGTGCAGGCCGTGGGCAAGTCCTTTGCGCGCAGTGTGGAGCTTGGCAAGTAGCTGGGCGGCATAGACAGCCTATTTGGCGCGGCCTGCTCTGCGGGCCGCGCTTTTTTTCGCCCGCCGCCGCCCGCGCACACGCCGCCAGCATTCGCCCGCCACGTGTTCGCACGTTCTCTGCTCCCGCCTCCCGGCTACGGTTGCGTTCACATACCCGCGGCCTTCGCCCTCCGTCCGTCCCCACCGGAATCCCCTTCTCGTTGTTGGCCCGCAGACCTGACCGGCCCCGGCCCAATGCCACTCCGCCCGCCAGCCGCACGGGCCTCGCCCTTGCCCCAATCACCGGGAAACGCTATGCATCCGCCACGCGCTGATACAAACCATACCCGCTTCATCCGCATGCCAGAGAGGATTCCGCCCATGCGCCCAATTTGCGACTTCCCCCGCGACGCACGCGCCGCCGTGCGCTACGTGCTGACCGACATTGACGACACCCTCACCAACGACGGCCGCCTGCCTGCCGCCGCCTATCAGGCGCTGGAAGACCTGCGCTGCGCGGGCATCCGCGTTATCCCCATCACTGGCCGCCCCGCCGGCTGGTGCGACCACATCGCCCGCATGTGGCCTGTGGACGGACTGGTGGGCGAAAACGG
>NZ_JBUDSW010000357.1:0-2804 GCF_054921475.1 Desulfobaculum sp.
GGCCGAGTGGGGCGATGCCCCGGCGAAGCCTGAACTGCCCGCGGAAACGCCCGATATTCGGCATTTGTTCATCTTCCCGCCCGAGGATGGCAGCGACGTAACCATCGAGCGCGGGCCGAACATCGTGCCGCTGGAGCAGTTTGAGACATTGCCGCAGGCACTGGAAACCGGCGTGCAGCTCAAGGTCGGTGACGACATCACCACGGACCATATTTTGCCCGCAGGCCCGCAGATTACGGCGCTGCGCTCTAACATTCCCGCCATCAGCGAGTATATTTTCTCCCGCACGGACAAGGGCTTTGTTGAGCGTATGCACGGCGCCGGGCACGGCGTTATCGTTGCGGGTGAAAACTACGGGCAGGGGTCCAGCCGCGAGCATGCCGCCCTCGGACCGCGCCATCTGGGTGTGCGGGCGGTCATCGCCAAGTCGCTGGCCCGCATTCACCGCGCCAACCTCGTCAACTTCGGCATTCTGCCGTTGGTGTTCGTGGACAAGGCGGATTACGACCGCATCGGTGAAGGGGACGCAATTTCACTGGACACAACAGGCATCACCCCCGGTGAGGCTGCGGAAGTGACGGTGAATGGTTCGCAACGCCTTCTTGTTACAAATGATTTGACGGAAAAAGAGCTGGCTATTATTCAGGCAGGTGGCCTGCTGAATGCTGTGCGCCAGTCTCTTGCACGCTAACGCTATACACTACGACTCTATCGGGAGAATCTATGCTCGACGGAATGCGACAGAATGCCGGATCGTGGATTGTGAAGATCCTGTTCGGCATTATCATCGTTGTCTTCGTCTTTGCCTTCGGCTCAGGGACGATGAGCAACCGGGGCAAGGGCGGCGCAGTCCTCGCTTATGTGGACGAAACGCCCATCCTTATCCGCGACTTCGAGATGGCCTACCAGCGGGCCGCAGAAAATTACCGTGGGCAGAATCCCGGCGTCAGCGCCGAGGAGATTCAGACCCCTGCCTTTAAGCAGAGCGTCTTTAACTCCATGGTCAATGACGTGCTCGTGAACAACGAAGCCCAGAAGCTTGGCATCACCGCCAGCGAAGAGGAAGTCCGCGCGCACATTCTCGACATTCCCGCGTTCCGCAACAAGGACAATGCCTTTGACAACGCCGTCTATCAGGCCGTGTTGCGTGGCAGCCATCTGCGCCCCGGAGAGTTTGAGGCCGACGTTGAGCGTGGCATCCGCGAGCAGAAGCTCCGCAAGCATCTCTCCCTCGCCGTCAACGTGACCGAGCAGGAAGCCCGCGACCTGTTCCGCTACGCCGGTGAGCAGGCGCGTCTGGAATACCAGCTCTTCCCCTGGCAGGACTACACCGCCAGCGTCACCCCCACCGACGCCGAAATTGACGCCTACTACAAGGCCAACGAGGAACGCTTCCGCCGTCCCGCCACCGTGAGCCTTGCGACGCTGACCTTTACTCCCCAGGCGCTCGCCTCCGGGCAGGACGTCAGCGCCGAGGAAATCGCCCAGTACTACGAGGCGAATACCTCCATGTTCAAGCGCCCCGAAATGGTGTCCGCACGCCATATTCTCGTGAAGCTCAGCCCCAACGCGCCCGAAGACGCCGTCAAGGCCGCGCGCAGGAAGCTGGCAACCGTGAAGGCCAAGCTCGCCAAGGGCGCCAAGTTCTCCGATCTGGCCGAGGAATACTCCGAAGGTCCCAGCGCTGTTCGCGGTGGCGACCTTGGGTACTTCCCCCGCAGTTCCATGGTGAAGCCCTTCGAAGATGTGGCCTTCTCCCTGAAGCCCGGTCAGGTTTCCGACCCCGTGCGTACCCAGTTCGGCCTGCATCTTATCAAGGTTGACGACAAGCGCGCCGCAGGCGTCAAGTCCCTCGATGAGGCGCGCTCCGAGATTCGCCGCATCATCGCCGAGGAAAAGGCCACCAGCGCCATGTCCGACAAGCTCGATCAGGCCCTTGAGCAGATTCTTGTCGACGACAGCGCCGAAAAAATCGCCAGCGACCTCGGTATGAAACTCCAGCAGACCGGCCCCATGTCCAAGCAGACCCTCGTGTCCGCCCTCGGCATCAGCGAAGAGGACGCCGACCTGCTGTTTGACCTGCCGCTGAGCACCGCCACCGATTCGCCCCTGAATGTGAAGGACGGCTACATCCTCGCCTTTAAGCAGGATTCCGAGCCCTCCACCATCGCGCCGCTGGACGCCGTGAAGGAACAGATTGTGGAAGCCCTCAAGCGCAAGGGCGCAATGGCCCTCGCGCAGGAAGCGGCCCAGTCCTCCCTCAAGGGCCTGACCGCTGAAGGCAACATCAAGAAGGCCGAAGCCCTCTTCGAAAAAGCCTCCAAGGTCACCAGTTCCTTCGGCCGTCAGGGCTTCATTCCCGGCCTCGGCATGAACCCCGATCTCGTCGAGACCGTGTTCACCACCAAGGAAGGCGAATGGCTGCCGCAGACCTACTCCGTGCAGAATGGAGTGCTCATCGCCCGGGTGCAGGACCGCATTGAGCCCAGCGAAGAGCTGTGGGAGCAGCAGAAGCAGCTCGTGCTCGATACCCTCACCCGCACCAAGCAGCGTGAAGTGTATCTCGCCTACCTGAACTCCCTCAGGGATAAAGCCAAGACCGAAATCGTCGAGCCCCGCGTGCTGCAATAAGCATCGCGGTCACCAACGATCACTTCAAGCGGCCTGCCGGACCACCGGCAGGCCGCTTTTTTCGTGCTGTAGCATTGGCGAGGTGGTGGCGTGTGGAGCGTGGCTTTTTGTGGTCCGCAGGCCAAAGGGCCGTGGGCCCATTGGAATCCCATTTGCGCACGTTCCGGGTGCCT
>NZ_JBUDSW010000358.1:0-2786 GCF_054921475.1 Desulfobaculum sp.
GAACTATGTGGGCATCACCCGCACCACCCAGCGCCTCAAGCGCGCCTATGACGACATGCGCAGCCTCAACAGGCACCTGCAGGACTTCTACAAGCAAACGCCCATCTCCAAGTCCCTCGTGGACCTGTTCCATGGGTGCTACGCCGCGTACATCGTCACCCTCGCGGCCATGCGCAACAAAAACAGCCGGGGCTGTCACTTCCGCAAATAGCCCCAGCCGCCCTCACACAGACGCAACACGGACGCCCCCCATACCGGGAGCGTCCGTTTTTCTTTGGCGCCACCTTCCGCCGCCAAATAGCCGCGCCCAATACAGCCGCATTGCCCCAGCCCCGCCACACACGGGCCGCAACCAGCGCACCAAAAAAGCCGGAACGCACGCGGCGTCCCGGCTTCATCGCTTTTCTTCACATCGCAGCTACTTCACAGGTGTCGCGGCCACGCGCTCCTCCTGCGACATTGCGGCAAGGCGCTTCACCTCGGCCATATCCAGCCCCAGCCCTTCGGCCACGCGGGCGCCGTAGTCCTCATCCGCCAGGAAGAAGAGCGCGCACTGCCTGAGCTGGATGGGCCTCGGGACGCTCCCCATATTGCCCACAATATTGCTGACGAGATTCGTCCGGTCCTGCTCAGACATCACGTGGCGGTACAGGTTCCCCGGTTGGACAAAGTCGTCGTTGGGGTGGTCGAACTCGTAGCGGTCGCCGGGGCCATGCTCTTCAATGGACGGTTCGCCATAGGACGGGTCCGGCGCCGGGCCATGGAAGCTGTTGGGCCAATAGTTCGGCCCCCCACCGCCGTTGGCATCCACGCGCATGTTCCCATCGCGCTGGTAGTTCTGCTCCATGGCGTGTTTCGGCTGGTTCACGGGGATGAGGTGATAGTTCGGCCCAAGGCGGTGCAGGTGCGTATCGTGATACGAGAACAGCCGCCCCTGCAGCATCTTATCCGGAGACACACCAATACCGGGCACAAGGTTGCTCGGGTTGAATGCGGCCTGCTCCACCTCGGCAAAGTAGTTTTCCGGATTCCTGTTCAGCACCAGCTTGCCCACGGTGATGGGCGGCACCTCCTTATGCGGCCAGACCTTGGTGATGTCGAAGATATCCCAGCCAAAGTCCTTGGCCTGCTCGGGGCTGAGAATCTGCATCTCCAGCGTCCACGACGGATGCTCGCCGCGTTCGATGGCGTCGTACAGGTCGCGCGTGGCGTGGTCCGGGTCCTTGCCGCACATTGCCGCCGCCTCGGGGCCGGTCAGGTTCTTGATGCCCTGATCGGTCTTGAAGTGGTACTGCACCCAGAAATACTCGCCCTTGGCGTTGTACCATTTATAGGTATGGCTGGAGTAGCCATTCATGTTGCGGTACGTCGCAGGTGTGCCCCGGTCCGAGAACAGAATCGTCACCTGATGCATGGATTCCGGCGTCAGGGACCAGAAGTCCCACGCCATGGTCGGGTCCTTGAGGTTGGTGGCGGGGTTGCGCTTCTGCGTATGGATAAAGTCCGGGAACTTCAGCGGGTCGCGGATGAAGAAGACCGGGGTGTTGTTGCCGGTCATGTCGTAGTTGCCTTCCTCCGTATAGAATTTCACGGCAAAGCCGCGGGGGTCGCGCTCTGCGTCGGCGCTGCCCTTCTCCCCGCCAACAGTGGAAAAACGCGCGAAAACGTCCGTGCGCTTGCCAACCTTGGACAGGAACGCGGCCTTCGTATACGTGCTCACGTCCGCCGTTACTTCAAAATACCCGTACGCCCCGGCGCCCTTGGCGTGCACAACACGCTCGGGGATGCGCTCCCTATCAAAGTGCGCCAACTTTTCCAGCAGGTGCACGTCCTGCAAAAGCGACGGACCACGGGAACCACTGGTCCACGTATTCAAGTCGTTCCCTACAGGTACGCCAAAAGCCGTTGTCATCTTCTTCTTTGCCATGGAAAACCTCACAATGCATGGATTACAGAACAACAAAACCAAGGACATACGTCCAAGGTGGACTTTCTGATATTCCTCCCATGCATAACACACTCCATGCGCAATGCAAAACACAACACGCGACATGCATACATCACGCAACGCACCCCATCCAGCTCCATCCTCCGCGCAGAAAAGAACAAAGCGGTTGCCGGTCTCTTTTCACCTTGCTACAGTAGGAACTTTGCACGCACGGGTCATCCGGGCGCGCGCCATACGACGCACAATTCACCGCGCAGACGCTAACAGCATCTGCGGCGGTCGCGTGCGTTTTTCCGGCCCTCCACGGGCAAACCCGCAGGAACATCTTGAAGGAAGGATAGCCATGACCAAGGAAGAACGCGAACAGATCGCAACATGCATTCGTGAGGAAATCGAGACCCTCCGCGAAACCGTCGCCCGTCTGGAAGACAGCGCCAAGACCGTTGATCTGGACCAACCCATCGGCAGGCTCTCCCGCATGGACTCGCTGACCAATCAGGGCATCAGCGGCAAAGTGCTGGCCGAGTCCAAGCGCCGAATGCTCGGCCTTGAACGCGCCCTCGCCAATATCGACGATGAGGACTTCGGCCACTGCGAAGAATGCGGCGAACCCATCCCCGTCCGCCGACTCCTCATCATGCCCGAAGCCTCCCTCTGCGTGGATTGCGCCGAGTAGCCGCGCCCAATACGACACACGACAAACGGGCGCCGGGAGTAACACTCCCAGCGCCCGTTTTTTCATCTCGCCTCGCCTCGTCGGCTTGCGGCAGAAGAAAAAGAAGCCTCCGGCGGGTCAAGGGCCGTGGGCCCTTAACGATCCCGTTTATACGCCAGTCAT
>NZ_JBUDSW010000359.1:0-2752 GCF_054921475.1 Desulfobaculum sp.
GGTTAAGGAAATACTGTCCTTAACAAGCCTTCGGATTTTCAGGAGCGGAAGCCGCTCCTGAAAATACAGGGTCGTGGCTAGCGAATTGGGAATGCAAACTGTGGCGCGCCCTATTCCGGCTCAAAAACTCGTCGAGGAAGGCTACGAGTGACATTATAACGAGCACGCCACCTCTCCCCCCCAAGAACTCGTCTTTTCGGGGCGGCTTCCGCCCCGAAAAGTATGGGGATTCTCAAGGGAATCATTCCCTTGAGCCGCCGGAGGCCCTCTTTCCTCTTTGCTTCGCCTTACTGCCCCACCAGCACGCCGCTGTGGTATCTTGACAAGACATAGCCACGCGGTCAGTCTTTGTGGCCCCGCATTTGGGGAAAGGGAAAACCATGCAACGCGATTTTTTACAAGAACTTGCACGCCGCCGCATTGTGGCGGATGGCGCGATGGGGTCGCGCATCCACGAGAAGGGTGTGGGTGCGGAGTCGTGCTATGACGAATTGAATGTGACCCAGCCGGAGCTGATTATTGCCATCCATGATGAGTACATCCGTGCTGGGGCAGAGTTTATTGAGACGAACACGTTTGGCGCGAATGAACTCAAGCTGGAGCGCTTTGGCCTTGCGGACAAGCTGCACCTGATAAACCGGCGCGGCGCTGAGATTGCGCGGACGTGCGCCGGAGACGGGGCGTGGGTTGGCGGCTCCATGGGGCCGCTGGGCCGCCTTGAGGACATGCCCTCGCCCGAGCGCATCGGCGAAATGTACACGGCGCAGGCCTTGGCGCTGGCCGAGGGCGGCGCGGACGTGATGGTCCTGGAGACCTTCTCGCGTCTGGACATGCTGCTGCCTGCGGTCACGGCGGTGAAACGGGCTACAGGCCTCCCTGTCGTCGCGCAGATGGTCTTTACGAGTCAGGGTGGCTCCTTTAGCGGCAAAACGCCTGAGGAGTGCCTGCGCGCCCTCGTGGAGGCCGGTGCGGATGTGGTTGGCATCAACTGTGGCACGGGGCCGCTTGGCGTTCTGGAAACCTTGCGCCGCGTGGGCGACCCGGGCGCTCTGCTGTCGGTCTTCCCGAACTCCGGTTACCCGGAGCGCTCCGGGGACAGATTGCTGTACGGCAGCGCGCCGGACTACTTTGCGGAAACGGTGATGCGCTGCGCCGAGCTTGGCGCGCGCCTGCTGGGCGGGTGCTGCGGCACAACGCCGGAGCATATTGCCGCACTGCGCCGCCTGCTGGACGCGGCGGAACCTGCGGCGAAGGCTCTGCCCAAGGCCACGCCCCGTGCCGGCGACCCGCAGACGCAGGACGCCGCTCCGCGTTCGTTGCCGCCGACGCTGTTCAGCCAAAAGCTGGGGCGCAAAAAAATGGTACTGGTGGAGCTTGACCCGCCGAAGCACCTTGATGTGTCGCAGGCCTTGGAGGCGACAGACGCCATAGCCAGCGCGGGCGCGGACGCCATCACCATCGCGGAGAATCCGCTGGCGGTGCCTCGACTGTCAAACACCATCCTTGCGGGCATGATACGCCGCCGCACGGGGTGTGAGGTGATTGTGCACCTGACGGGCCGCGACAGAAACCTCATTGGCATGCAGGCCACGCTGATGGGGCTGGCTGTGGATGGGCTGTCCAATGTGCTGGCCGTAACGGGCGACCCGCCACCTGCCGGTGCTGACGATGTGGTAAAGGGCGTGTTTGACGTACGCTCCTTTGACCTCATCAGCCTGACAAAAACATTCAATGAAGGCGTGAACCACCACGGCGATTCCATGCGCCTGAAGGCGAACTTCTGCACGGGCGCGGCGTATAATCCGAATACGCGCAACAAGGCGCTTCAGGTGCGGCGCATGGAGCGCAAGATAGAGTGCGGGGCGGAATACTTCCTGACGCAGCCGGTGTACACGCGCGAAGCCATTGACGAGGTGCGCGAACTCACGGCGCATATTACGGTGCCCATCTTCCTTGGAATTATGCCGCTTGTCAGCTCGCGCAATGCGGAGTTTTTGCACAACGAGTTCCCGGGCATCAGCATCCCGGACGACACCCGCCGCCGCATGCGCGAGGCAGGCGACAACGGCGCGGCCGTGGGAACGGAAATTGCGTGGGAACTGATGGAGTACGCGTGGCCGCACTTCTCGGGTATCTACATTATGCCCCCGTTCAACCGCTACGCCATTGCCCGCGACCTGATGCAACGCCTACACGAGGGCGGTTACTGGACGCCGTAAACCGGCGCAAGAAGACACTGACCAGAGAACGCAAAACCGCCCCGGAAGGTATGACCTTCCGGGGCGGTTCGCTTTTGAGGCGATGCCGAGGGCTACTCTGCCGCCGCGCCCGGCTCAAAGCCGATGGCGGAGATGGCGTCCTTCACCTTCTGCATATCGACGGGGCTGTCCTCCTCAAAGGTCGCCTTGGCGTCTTCGAGGCTGACGTTCAGGTCCTTCACACCCGGCACCTTGCTCAGTGCGTCGGTAACGGAAGCAACACAATGCTGGCAGCTCATGCCTTTGACTTCAATGCTCTTGGACATGGTTCACTCCTTGAGTGGTTTTACGCGCTCTGGGCGTCGATCCATTCGTGGGCCTCGGCGAGATCAAGGGTGCCTTCGTAGACGGCCTTCCCTGTGATAGCTCCTTCGAGACCCTGCCTACAGAGGGGGTAAAGAGCGCGGATGTCGTCCATGGTGGCGACGCCGCCGGCGGCGACAACGGGGAGCCTCGTCGCTTCGCACAGCTTGGCGAGGGCGTCCACGTTCACG
>NZ_JBUDSW010000360.1:0-2732 GCF_054921475.1 Desulfobaculum sp.
CCGCGTGGGGGCCACATCAAGGTGCGTCACCATAATCACCGTCACGCGCCCGTCTGCGCACAGGTCCTCGGCGGTGCGCTCCACCACCTCGCGGCTTTCGGGGTCAAGGGCGCTGGTGGGTTCATCCATAAGGATGACGCGCGGGCCAAGGAGCATGGTGCGGATAAGGCACAGGCGCTGGCGCTGCCCGACGGACAGGCCCGAGACCTTGGCCTGAAGGCGCACCCCATCAAGGAGCATGCGCGACAGCCAGCCCTCAAGCTCATCATCACGCGGGGGATACAGCTCGGTGTTCACCTTAAAGGAAAACGGGAGCAGCAGATTCTCGCGCACGGTGCCGGGCACCAGGGCGGGCACCTGCCCAACGGTTGCCACCTCGCGCCGAAGGCGCGGGGGCGCGTAGCTGTCCAGCGGCTTGCCGCGGTAGAGGATGCGCCCGGATTCCGGCTCCAGAAGGCGGTTCATCAGCCGCAGCATGGTGGATTTGCCCGACCCCGACGGCCCGCCCACCAGCACAAATGCGCCGCGCGGAATATCCAGCGACGCACCAGACAGGCACGGCCCGTTGCCGGGGTGCGTAAAGGTCACGGATTCGAAAGAGAAGACAGGATGCTCTGACATAAGGAAAGCACTACTCCGTATTCCGGATGGAGAAAAGACCGCGGCGGCACACACAAGAAAAGCCCGGCAAAAGCCGGGCTTTAATCGTCAAAAAACAGTCGCGTGAAGCGAAAAGGCGACTATTCCTGAGTTTTGCTCTGACCGCGGCGCTCCCAAAGGCGCATGTCGGCCATCTTCTTGCGGCGCTCGCGAGCGAGGCTCTTGCAGACGAGAGACGTCTTCTTGGTGTAGCCGTACTTCTCCTTGTATTCCACAGGAGTCAGGCCGTGGGTGGCAAGGTGGCGCTTGGTCAGCACCTTGAAGCTCTTGCCGCATTCCAAGCAGACAATAGACTTCTCACGGATAGCCTTTTTGGGGTCGATGGCGGGCTTGTCGGCTTCGCCTTCTTCGGCTGCGTGATGGATGTTGGCGATTCCCTTGGCGAGCTTGTCTACCATAGAGAGAATCTCTTCCTCGGTCATATTCCTGACGCTAGCCTGCGCCTTCACTATCTCAAGGGCTTCTTTCAAGTATTCGTCCATTTTTTCCTCCAATATGAAGCTGGTGGACTCTCTAGTACATCGCGTTTGCGAAATCAATGCTTTTTTCCAAACTTCACTACAGCGCAACTGCGGCGCGTAGTAAATTGCATCACACGGTCCAACTTGCAGAACGTGAAAATTTTTACATACGGAAAACGGCAGGCGTCCACAACGCTTTGCGGGCACAAAAGCCCCTGCCAATCCCCTCATAGTCATACGGAATCGGCGGACATGCCGTGTGTGCCGACAGGTCCGCCGTTGGAATCTTCTCGATGCATGCTGAAGGGGACACTACAAGGTGCGTTGGGGCATGTCTACCACCGTCTGCGCACGGGTCCGGGTGCGTTACGTGAGGCCTGCGTTTTTGTAAAGCGCCTTCATGTCCACACTGGCCCGCACTGCGTCGGCCAGCCGGTCCAGGGCGGGCTCTATGTCGTACAGGGCCACCACCTTGCCGAGGGGCGCATGCCCGCCGTGCTGACGCAGGGCGTCCACAAAGTGGCGGCGGAAGGCGTCCGCGTCAAACACACCATGCAGATAGCTGCCCCACACGCGCCCGCTGCGCGCGGCAAAGCCAATGGCCTCGCCATCATCACGCGTTACGCAGGCGCTGGCGGCGTCGCCCTCAAGGACGGTTCTGCCATGGTGGATTTCGTAGCCCGTCAGCGCCTCGCCCGTCGGCAGATGCTGCGCGCCCGTGGCGGTCAGCGTCTTTTCCGCCGCCAGTTCGGTACGGATGGGAAGCAGGCCAAGGCCCTGCAACGTCTCCCCGGCGGACTCAATGCCGTGGGGGTCGCTGATGCCCATGCCCAACATCTGAAAACCGCCACAAATGCCGACGATTTCCGTTCTACCCTCACGGGCCAAGGCCATAAGGGCCTCAGCAAGGCCACACTGGCCCAGCCAGCGGCTATCCGCGACCACGTTTTTGCTGCCGGGCAGAATCACCGCGTCCGGGCGGCCAAGGTCGGCGGGGCGGCGCACCACGCGCATATGCACGTCCGGCTCCACGCCAAGGGCGTCCATATCCGTAAAGTTTGAAATATGCGGCAGGTCAATGCAGGCGATGTCCACCACCTGCTCCTGCGTGCGCGCGCCGTGGAGCACGCCGCTTTTGAAGGAAACGGAATCCTCCTCCGGCAGACCATGCCCGGCCAGATACGGCACCACGCCATAAAACGGCTTGCCCGTGCGCGCCGTGGTGTAGTCGAGGGCGTCACGCAAAAGTGAGGCGTCGCCCCGGAACATGTTGATGACGTAGCCCGCCACAAGGTCGCGCTCCCACTCCTCCAACAGCTCCATGGTGCCGACAAAGGAGGCAAACACGCCGCCACGGTCGATGTCGCCCACCAGCAGCACGCGCGCGTCGGCGTACCGGGCCATGGCCATGTTGACCATGTCGTGCCGCTTGAGGTTGATCTCCGCAGGGCTTCCCGCGCCTTCCAGCACCATGACCTCATGCTCACTGGAGAGGGAATCGTACGCATCGCGTGCGCGGGCCGCGGCCTCGCGCTTATAGTGCATGTACTTTGTGATGTCCATGTGGCCCACTGGAGTGCCGCACACAATAACCTGCGAGCCGGTATCGCT
>NZ_JBUDSW010000361.1:0-2731 GCF_054921475.1 Desulfobaculum sp.
AAGGCCCAGTTGCCCCCACGCTTCCCGCGTGCCCTTCACTCCCACGCCAACTCTTTTTCCACACCACGAGTTGCACTTTGCTCCGCAAACAGGCTATATTGATTGAAATTCGGCCTTTAACCACTCAGACGGAGTCAGCACCGTGGCAGTTGTACATTGCAATAAGTGCGGGCAATCTCACACCGTTTCCGAAAAATCGCTCGGGCAGACCATTGCCTGCCCGTCGTGCGGCGCCCCGGTTATGGCCGAAGCCGAGGCGGGTGAACTGAATCTGGACGACATGATCCCAGACGCAACGCCCCACGCCTCAGCAGTCCCGCCGCCCTCCAATGCCCCGCACGAGCTGCTCACCGAGGCCGAAGTAGAGCCGGTACATATCTTTCAGGGCAACTTCGGACTCAACCTCTTTGCCGGGGTGTTCTCCGGTCTGCTCAGCATTCTGTTTTGCGTTGCCGCCGCCCTGCTCATTTCCTCGCAGGTGCCTACAGCCAACAGTTTCGCCCACGCCCTCAGCATCACGCTTATCAGCGCCACCGTGGTCGGGCTGGTCATTGCCTCGCGCAGCGGCGTAGCCTTTGCCCTTGCCGGGCCGGAGTCCATTGTTGCCCTGCTGCTGTTTCTCTACCTTGGCGGGGTCCACGCCGCCCTGCCGGACACAGCGGCGCCCATCGTCGTCCGCACCACACTGCTTGCGGCCTCCATGGTCCTCACCATTTTCGTGGGGCTGTGCCTGTGGACCATTGGCGGCGTCGGCAATGGCGATTGGTTGCGCTTTGTCCCCATTCAAGCCATCGGGGGCATGGCGGCGGGTGTGGGCTTTTATGTCATCAAATACACGCTGGCCTTTGTGGTGGGGTGTTCCGGGACCGGGATGGACCTGCTGCTGCGGCTGTTTGACGAATCCACCTGCCTGATGTGGATCCCGCCTGCGGCCTTCGGGCTGGTGCTCTTTATTGTCATGCGCCTCAAGCGCGGGGACGCGCTTATTCTGCCGTTGATGCTCCTTGCCATTGGCGGCGCGCACGCGGCGTTTTTTGCCTTTGGGATGGACCTTGACGCGGCGCGGATGCAGGGGTGGCTTTTTGCCCCCATGGCGCAGGACCACTTCTGGAACATCTACTCCTCTTCCCTTGTTCATGACGTGGACCTTGCGGCCATTGTCAGCAACGTTGGCTACATCGTGGTCCTGACGGGGCTTATCCTTGTGGGCACCATGTACAAGATTACGCAGATGGAAATTGCCCTCGGCCGCGACGTAGACATCAACCGCGAATACCTCGGAATGGGCATGGGCAACCTGCTGACGGGCCTCTTAGGCGGCGTGCCCGCCACCTACGCCCTGTCGCGCAGCCTCAGCAACAAGGCCCTTGGCGCCCGCGGCGCTGTGGCGGGCATCATTGCCGCCCTGACCTGCGGTGGCGCGCTGTTTGGCATCCACTACGCCATTGCGTTCATTCCGCGCTTTGTCCCAACGGGCCTGCTCCTTGCCCTTGGCCTGTCCCTGATGTGGCGCTGGCTCATCTCCACCCGCACCCAGTTTACGCACAAGGGCGACTACTCCCTGCTTGTCCTCATCTTTCTGCTCACCTGCGCTTTTGGCATCCTTGTCGGCGCGGGTATCGGCGCAGCCCTTGCGCTGCTGGTGGTTGCCGGACGCTACGGCTCCATGAGCGTGGTCAAGCACGAAATGTCCGGCGCAACCTTCCACAGCAACGTGGACCGCGCTCCCTCACAGTTCCGCATCCTCAAGGAAAAGGGCGACCAGATTCACGTCATCGCCCTGCAGGGCTTTATCTTTCTGGGCACCATCAGCGGCCTGCTCCGCCATATCCACACCCGCATCCGCAACAGGGAGCATAACGCACTGCGCTTTTTGCTCCTCGACTTTACCTTCATCGGCGGGCTGGACTCCTCCGTGGCCCTCTCCTTCACCAAGCTCCAGCAGATGGCGCGCAAGTTCAGCTTTATGCTGGTATTCACCAACATCCCCTTTGAGCTTGAGGAACAACTCAAGGGTGCGGGATGCATCCTGAACGATCCGGAACGCCACTCCCTCACCGTCACGTCGCTCGACTACGCCCTTGAATGGGCCGAAGACCATATCCTCGACGCCGAAGACGCCCTGACCGTGGACAGTCAGCCCCTTGCGGAGCTTTTGCGGCCCGTCTTCCCCGAACCGCGCTATATCCCCCTGCTGATGAAGGTGCTCAAGAAGGTGCAGATCAAAAAGGGCACGCCCGTCTTCCGGCAGGGGGACCCGTCCGACGCCATGTACTTTATTGAATCCGGCATGGTGAACGTGCAGTTGGAGCTGGAAGGCGGCAAGATTCTGCGCCTGAAAAAGATGGGACCGGGCACCGCCTTTGGCGAGATGGGCATCTATACATCCGCCCCACGCTCGGCCACCATCATCGCGGCGGAGGACTGCACCCTGTACCGCCTGTCCACCACGGTCCTGCACAAGCTGCAAGCCAAGGCGCCGCACTTCACCGCGGCCATTCACCGCTTTATCGTCAACCTGCTGTCCGAGCGCGTGGCCGACGCCAACGCCAAGGTCCGCGACCTGATGACGTAGCACGGCGCTCCCCACTCCCAGCCTCACCCGAAAGCACAGCAGGGGTGCCGCCGCATTCCTTCCACACGCGCACGTCCCGGCCGCACTTGGGATTCTCAAGGGCAACGCCCTTGAGCCTGCGGAGCACAAAAAAAGCGCCCCCTCCACTAGGAGGGG
>NZ_JBUDSW010000362.1:0-2718 GCF_054921475.1 Desulfobaculum sp.
CTCCCATCCCCCCACGAGAGGATTGTTAAGGATGAAATCCTTAACCCACCGGAGGTAACAACAGCATGGCGCTACCACACGGCGCACCACAGCCTACCGCACGCCAACGCCACGCGTTTTTTGTCTCCGACGGCATAAGGGAGTGACTCCCTTATGGATCCCCATATGGAGGGCAAGGCTGTAGAGGGCGGTCACAAACACCGCGCCACACGCCCCACTCCCATCCCCCCACGAGAGGATTGTTAAGGATGAAATCCTTAACCCACCGGAGGGAATAGCAGTAGGGCGCTACCACACGGTACGCCACAGCGCCGCCCTCTTAGGCGTAACGCTGGCGCAGGGTGGCGAAGAGGTCGGGTTTGCGGTCGTATTGATGGACGATGACGGCGGGGTCGCCGTTGTCGTTGAGAATGCGCCCTTCGACGTCGATGGCCGGGATGGTAGGCTTCATGGCGAGGGTGAGAATGGGGCCGGAGTTGTCGTGGCAGGTCACCTCGGGCAGTTGCCCGGTGTGCAGAAGATGATTGTGCACGCCTTGATCGTAGCCTGCCATGCCCTTCTGGGGCACATAGCCTTTGAGATGGGCAATCATGCGGTCCAGATAATCAAGCATGGGGCCATGCTCGGCCATGGTAGTCCCGGAGCAGGAGACGCGGCACTGTGCCATGGCGCGCCACGCGGCATCGCCGAGATGCCCGGTGACCCACTTGGTCATGTAGGGGCAGGTGCCAACGCTGGTACAGGCGTCCTCAAGGGTGACGTTGACGCCGGAGCCCCATGCGTAGGCCATGGGGTCGGACTGAAAAATGACGTCGCGAACGTCTGTGAGCAGAATGCGGGTGTAGCGCTTCGGGGCGTTTGAAAGCCAATCGCGATAGAGCACGTAGCGCCACGCATTGTAGGGTATGTGCGCCTTGTCTGCGGGGCGCTCGAAGGGCACGGTCGTGACGCCATGGGCGGCAATGCGGTCTTCGCCGCGGGTGGTGGGCGTCACAAAGAGCACGCAGTCGCCGCGAAAGCCGGACTGCTCAAGGGACGCGGCAAAGGGGCGCACATCGCCATAATGATATCCGGCAGCAAGGCCGAGAAGAAGTGTCGATTCCATGAGTTCTGCTGATATTGCTCCGCCGCGCAAGGCGGCATGACGGGGCTGCCTGAGGCGTAGGCGATGCGGTTGAAGAATGACCGGGGGGCGCGAGGCGACCGGGGAACGTCGGTCTGCGCCGATGCGGCGGGGATGAGGGCGCACCGGTTTCCCGGCTGACGCAGGCCGCCAGCTCGCGCATGATGCGCTGTTTGAGCGACGGCAGGACGAAACAGCACAGCGGTTAGGCCGTTGCGTCGTCTCCGGAATCCTGACAGCCCTCGCAAATCCCTTGCAAAACGACTTCGTACCCTTCCAGCGTGAAACCAGTGGGCAACAGCTCACTGAAATCCTCTTCTGCGGGCTCCAGGTCAAAGACCCGGTGGCACCGAAGGCACTGGAAAAAGTGATGGCGCTTGCGGCGGCGCTTCTCGTAGTGCGCCTTTTGGTTGGGGAGAAGAATTTGATCGATTTCGCCAAGCTCGGTGAGTTTGGCAAGGTTTCTGTAGACCGTGGCGATGCCCAGACGCGGGACTATGGCCTGCGCGCGACTGAGTATCTCCTCCGGTTTCAGAGGACGACGGGCAGCACTCAACACTTGAACGATGGCTTGTCTTTGAGGGGTGTTTCGCTTCATCTCTTCTTTGTGATTGTTGAAAGAACCGTTTATTTATGCCGAAACCACGGACTCCGGGGCGGAGGGTGTAACCACCTTTGGGGCGCTTTCGTCAAGGGTTTCTCACCTGAATACGGGAAAAAAGCAAATCGCGAAACCGTTGTCTGCGGTATGGACGTTGACAACACCGCCCTTTTCCTATTGATGTACGTGCACCATACGACCACTGCGCGCGGCCTGCCAGCGCGCTTCGTCCGGGGCTTTTCGCCCACTTTGCGCGAGGCCCGAAAACGCGCCACATGCGCCCCAAAAGCGCGGCGGGGAAGGCCCGGCCCCGCCTCAGGCCAATTTCGTCACCAGTAAAGGAGACTCCACCATGCCTCGACTTCTCACCCTCGCCGTCCTGTGCCTGACCCTCGGCCTTGCGGCGTGCGGCGACGACAGCGCCACCACGGCGCAATCCGCCAAGGACAAGCCAGCCGAAACGCCAACGCTGACCGTCATGTCCCACGATAGCTTCAGCATCAGCAAAGAGCTTGTGCAGCGCTTTGAAGAAGAACACGGGGCCAAGGTCGCATTCCTGAAAACCAGCGGCGCCGGCGCGGGACTGAACCAGTGCATCCTTGCCAAGGGCAATCCGCTGGCGGACATCTTCATCGGTGTAGATACCACATTCCTCAGCCGCGCCATAGACGCAGACATCTTTGAAGCCTACAACGCCCCGGCTCTTGCGGACATCCCGGAGAGCCTGAAGCTGGACAGCGCCCACAGGCTCCTGCCCGTCAGCTTTGGCGATGTGTGCCTCAATTACGACAAGGCGTGGTTCGCGGCCAAGGACCTGCCCGCCCCCACCTCGCTGGAAGACCTGACGCGCCCGGAGTATAAGGGGCTGACCGTGGTGCAGAACCCGGCCACGTCGTCCCCGGGGCTGTCCTTTCTGCTGGCAACGGTGGGCCACTTTGGCGAAGAGGGCGCGTGTGCGTTTTGGCAGAAGCTGGCGCAGAACGACGTCAAAATC
>NZ_JBUDSW010000363.1:0-2701 GCF_054921475.1 Desulfobaculum sp.
AAGGGTTTACGGCTTTCACAGCCGTAGACCCTTTTCTTTTTTCCGCGTTTGTCCCTCACCTAATCAGTTTTATCCCTCATTTGTCCCTCACTGCGCAGCGTCTCCCTCTTCCCCTTGGTCGGCCTGCGATCATGACGCGGACGCTCCGCCGTCCGCGACCGCCGAAGGGCGCCGCCTTGGCCGCTCCCCCCTTCCCCCTCACATAAAAAGCACTCCAATCGTCCATTGCGCCTGCATTACGCGCTCGCGCCGCCAAGGTACTTCCGAAGACTCCTACCGACAGGGGTCGTATGCAGCGCGGTGTGTTTTTGCGCGTGGTTTTTTGAATGGGCGGGACAATGGGATTTTGGGGTGTTTCACGGAAAGGACGATTGGCGCGCATTCTGGCCTGACTTCTGCCGGAGGTGCCTATGTCTCCTAAAGATGAACAGCGCAAAGACGTGTGTCCCATGCCAGCTCAGGGCGAGGGGCAAGGCGCACAGAACCCTACCGGAGATATAGATGGTGCGCCGGCAGCGACCACGGCCAGCGCGACGGCGGCAGCGACCACGGGCAGCGCGACGGCTGCCACAGTTCCTGCTGCAGCGGCTACGTCCAGCGCGAACACGGACTTGGCACACGATGCCGCGCCTGGTGTGTGTGAAGACAATGCAAACAGCGCTGCGCCCGGTCCATGCGAAGACCACGCTCCCGCCACCCCCTATCACGCCGCCGGCGCGGAAGGTGCGGCGCAGATCGAGGGCGGGGATAGAGCGCCTCATTCCGCTGCAGCCTCTGCCACTCCTGCAGCCTCTTCAACTCCTGTAGCTCCTGCAGCGGCTACAACGCCCGCTGCCCCTGTAGTTCCTACAACGCCTGCACCCCCTGCAGCGGCCGCCGAAAGCGCCGGTAACGTGACCGACCTTGCGGCCATGCGTGAGAAGGTTGCCGCGCGCCGGGCCGAGGAGCTGGGGAGTGATCCGGACGAGGATGATCCGCAGCATGGTGGCGGCGGTGGCGGCTCTAACGATGTGGACTCCGCGTTTGTGCTGGCGTGCTGCGAACAGGAAGACCTTGGCCTTGGGCGGCTGTATGCCGCCATGCACAAGGGGCACTTCCTGTACGTTGGGCAAGGCCGGGAGTGGTTGCGCTTCAATGGGCACCACTGGGACATGGACCCTCACCCCGAACGCGCCCGCGCCGAGGTGGAGGCCGTTTCCGAACGGCTGCTTGACGAGCATTCCAAACTCGGCACCGCCGCGACGGAAGCGGAACAGGCTGGGGACAAAGACCTCGCCAAGTTCCACCGCGCGAAGCAAAAGCTCATCATGAAGCGCGTGTCGCGCATGCGCCGCCAAAACGGCCCCGGCGTTGTGCTGGAATTCGCTGCAGGCGGCCGCAACGGCCTCAGCATTTTCGGCGACGAACTGGACAACGCCGAATGGCTGCTTGGCTGCGCCAATGGAGTAGTGGACCTTCGCACTGGATTGCTGCGAGGGGGGCGGCCCGAAGACTACATCTTGAAGGCCTCCCCAACCGAGTTTGTCTATAACGCCCCGGCCCCGCGTTGGGAGCAGTTCCTGCGGGAAATCCTCTCCGATGATCAGGACATGGTGGACTACGCCCGGCGGCTGTTTGGCTCCTGCCTGCGCTGCGGAAACAAGGAACACGTCCTGCCTGTACTCCATGGCAAGGGACGCAACGGCAAGTCCCTGCTGGTTGAGATGGTGCAGCACGTCCTTGGCCCGCTGGGCGGACCAATCCCTGCAGAAATGCTGCTGGACCAGAACGCCGCACGCAACGCGGATGCGCCCTCCCCGTCCATCATGGGGCTGCGCGGCATGCGCGCCGTCTTCGCGTCCGAGACTGACGAAGGCAGGCGCTTTTCCGCGTCGCGCTGCAAGTGGCTCTCGGGCGGCGACACCCTGACGGGGCGCTGGCCCAATGACAAGCGCTCCGTGACCTTTGCGCCGACGCATACCCTCTTCCTGCTGACCAACCACAAGCCACACGCCCCGGCGGACGACTTCGCCTTTTGGGAGCGGCTGCACCTTATCCCCTTCGAGCGGTCCTTTGTTGACCGCGAACCCAAGGACGAAACCGAAATGCGCCGGGACGACGGCCTGAAAGCGGCCCTTCTCAAGGAAGCGCCCGGCATTTTGTCCTGGCTGGTCCAAGGCTGCCTTGAATGGCAAAGGGATGGCCTGAATCCCCCCGCCAAGGTCCGCGCGGCCACCGAGGACTACCGCCGCGACGAAGATCTGCTTGCCCTGTTCATAGACGACTGCTGCGAGTTGGTGCCCGCAGACGAAAACGACACCCGCACACGGACCAACGCCACGGAGCTGTACGACGCCTTCGTGCGCTGGTTTGCCGTGAACATCTCGCGCAAGAAGCAATTCCCGCAGCGGAAGTTCGGCGCGCTGGCGCAACAGAAATTCGCCAAGCGCAAAGTCGGCGGCAAGAACTGGTACTACGGCGTGCTTCTGACCACCGAGGCGCGGGAGTCCATGCAAGGCTCACTGTAGGCAGGACCAAGGACCATACGCAGGAGCATTTGCCGCGCACTGCTCCACAGCGAAAAGCCCGGAACCACGGGGCCGGACAGGTGCGGCAGGACCATAGGATGAACCATGTGGAATCCGATCTATTGCGGGGTTTTGGCTTTCAGTGGTGAATATCACCATCTTTCTTCCTTTCATCCTAGAGAAAGAGAAAAAGG
>NZ_JBUDSW010000364.1:0-2700 GCF_054921475.1 Desulfobaculum sp.
TGGGCACGCGCTACGAGACGCTTCAGGTGTAGTTGAACAACATGCGCAGCACCAGCGGCCACTTCACCAGCGCACTGGTCATGTCCTACTTCATCGTGACCCTTGTCCTGACGTGGTGCGCGGGCCGCTTCAACCGATAATCCCCACAGAGCACAACTCCTATGCATTACGTTACAACCCACGGCCTGACCAAACGCTTCGGCTCCGTCACCGTCTTCGACGGCCTGAATATGTCCATCAACAAAGGGGAGCTCGTCACCCTGCTTGGCCCCAGCGGCTGCGGCAAGTCCACGCTTCTGCGCTGTCTATCGGGCCTCACGCCCATCAACGGCGGGCGCATCAGCGTTGGCGGGGACGACATCACCGCCGTCAAACCCCAAAACCGGGGCATCGGCATGGTCTTCCAGAGCTACGCCCTGTTCCCCAACATGACCGTCCGCGCCAACATCGCCTTTGGCCTCAAGATGAAGCGCATCGCAGGCGGCGAAGCCACGCGCCGCGTGGCCGAAGCCGTCGCCCTTGTGGAGCTGGGCGGACATGAGGACAAATACCCGCACGAACTCTCCGGCGGTCAGCGCCAGCGCGTGGCCCTTGCCCGCGCACTGGTGGTGCACCCGCGCATTCTGCTGCTTGATGAGCCGCTCTCGGCGCTGGACGCCCGCATCCGCCGCAACCTGCGCAAACAGATTCGCTCCATCCAGCGCGAGCTGGGTCTGACCACCATCTTCGTCACCCACGACCAAGAGGAAGCCCTGACCCTCTCGGACCGCATCTTCCTCATGGACCGGGGCGACATCGTGCAAAGCGGCTCTGCCGAATCCATCTACACGGACCCGGCAAACGCCTTTGTGGCGGGCTTTATCGGCAACTCCAACCTGCTGACGGCCCAGCAGGCCAAGGCTCTGCTGGGCATGGACATTACAGGCCAGCTGGCCGTCCGGCCCGAGTCCATTTACGTCCGCGAACCGGGCCGCAACTACGCCCTTGGCGTCAGCACGCCAGTGGAAGCCACGGTCCTCTCCCACCAACTGCTGGGCAACGTTATCCGCTATCAACTCCTCTCACGCGGGTGCGAGCTGACCGTGGACCTCTTAAACCGCTCCTCCAGCCGTCTGTTCGAGGCCGGAACCGAGCTGGAAATTCTTTTCAACCGCAACGAACTTCGGGAGGTCGCCTAATGCCCCTCGCCCTCTTTGACCTTGATGAAACCCTCATTCATGGCGACAGCGCCACCATGTGGCTCCGCCATAGCGTCGCCAAAGGCTGGGCCCCCGCCACCGCGCTCGACCGCGAAGAACAGCTTATGCAGGACTACCGCACCGGCACGCTGGACATGAAGGCCTACATCCGCCACTGCGCCGGCCATCTGGAAGGGCTGCCCATGGACGAGGTAGCGCGCCGCGCGCACGAATTCGCCGAAGAATGCATCCGCCCCATCGTCTACCCACAGGCGTGGGAGCGCCTGCGCTGGCATGAGGAAAGCGGCGACACCGTGATCATTATCTCCGCCACCAGCGACTTCCTCGTCCGGCCCATCGCCGCCATGCTGGGCGTTGACAACGTCATCGCCATCCGCCTTGCCGAGGACGCCGGATGCTTCACCACGCAAACCGTCGGGACGCTCTCCTTCCGCGAGGGCAAAGTCACCCGCCTACACGACTGGATCATGACCGAGCGGCGCAGTCTCTCCGGAAGCATCTTCTACTCCGACTCCCATAACGACATGCCTCTCCTCGATGCTGTGGATGTACCCATCCCCACCAACCCGGACGACGCCCTGCGCCGCTACGCCCGCCACCGGGGCTGGCGCGTGCTGGACTGGAAACGGGCCGCGGCCTAGCCCCTGCACCATCAACGCACACACCACGGCATGAAACACCACACAAACAGACAATTCCTCTCCATCCGCGACTCCCTCGCAGACCAAATCGCCGGGGGGCTTCTTCCCGTCGGGGACAAGCTCCCGTCAGAACGCCGCCTCAGCGAGCTGTACGAAACCACCCGCATCACCGTGAAGGAAGCCCTGCTCGTCCTTGAGGCCGAGGGCAAAATCTACCGCGAGGAGCGGCGGGGATGGTTCGTCTCGCCGCCCCGGCTCATCTATAACCCCATGACCAAATCGCACTTTCACGAGATGGTGCAGGGCCAAAAGCGCCGGGCCGTCACCTCGGTGCTAGCCGCCGCAACCGTGCCCGCGCAGGCAGATATGTGCAAACAAATGGACCTGCCGCCATTTACGCGGGTGCACCACATTCGCCGTCAGCGCTGTCTGGATGGACGCGCCGCGCTCTATGTGGAGCACGTAGTCTGCGCCCAGCGCTTCCCGGACCTGTTGGAGCAGGACCTCACCCAGTCCATCACCGGCCTGTACGAAAGCCGCTACGGCGTACGGTATGGCCGCTCGCGCTTCACCATCACCCCCACCGCCGCCATGGGCCACATTGCGGATATGCTCAGCATTGCCGACGGCAGCAGCATTCTGCACATTGCCCGCGTCAACTACGACCAACACGGCAAACTTATCGACTGCGACATGGAATACTGGCGGCACGATGCCATCCAAATCGCCGTGGATACCGACTCGTGGCAGGAGCTGTAAGCCCAGCCAGAGCGCCGGACATGCACATGCTCCATCCAGCCCTCCGCCAACGCGGGGGGCTTTTCTTGTGTTATGGGAGGCAGGACGGAAAAAAAGTGCGC
>NZ_JBUDSW010000365.1:0-2690 GCF_054921475.1 Desulfobaculum sp.
CTTACGTTGGGGCGGTTGCCCGCGTGGGCGTGGCGCCGTTGTCGGGGCCTGATAGAGGCCGCGTGTGTGGGACGCAAGACTGGCGTATAAATGGGATCGTTAAGGGCCCACGGCCCTTAACCCGCCGGAGGCTTTTCCCTTCGCCGGGTCGTGTCGAAGCGCCGGAGGCCCTCTTTATTTCCCTGTGCTTCGACGCCCCCGTTTGCCGGGCAGAAAGGTCCGGCTGAGGAAGGAGGGTGAGAGGGCGAGCCATGGGCGGCGGATGAAGGCGTCTGGGAGGAGGTGGTACCAGCGGTAGCCGAGGCTGTGAAAGTAGGTACGGGTGTGCTGGGCGAAGCCGGTTTCGTCGGCGGCGCGCAGGGCGGCATCGCGTTGGCAGCGGGAGCGCGCGACGTGGTGCACGATGCGCGGATGGAAGCCGAAGCGCTCGAAGGCATCGCGCAGCCGCTGGTATTCGCGATAGCGCGTCATGGCGTCGGCGGCGGCGAGAATGCTGACGCCGAGGGTGGCGAAGGCGGAGAACCAGAGGATGATGGCGAGGGCGACGCGGCCATGGGCGATGGCGTCTATGGCCTCGATGCCGCTGAGGCACGAGAGGAAGAGGAAGACGCACTTGGTGGCGTGGGGGAGCGGTGTCGCCCGAACGTAGGAAACGCTTCGTCGCCAGAGTCGCATTGTGGTGAGGGCTAGCCGGTGGTGCCGGTGGGCGGCAGGGACTGCGAGCCGGAGCGGCGGCGCGTCCCGCGCAGGCGGCGCGGCGGATGATGTTTCAGAAGCAGGGCGGCGTCGATGTGCGCACTGCGCCGGGGCGGGCGAACGCCGACGAGGTCGGACGGTACGGGATACATGGTGCCAAGCCGCCGCGGTCCGTGATGGAGCTTGCGGCGGTAGCGTTTGCGCATGATTTGTTTGACGCTCCACAGGGCGCGGGTGCCCACGGGGTCATGGGCGAGGGCGGCGGCGGAGTCGGGAGTGCGGAGCACTTCGCCGACGACGTTGATGCTGAGGGCGAACATGTCGTGAAAGTAGGGCTGCACGCCGGTTGGGGCGAGATGCCGCCGCGCAATGTCGAGAGAGTGGCCGAGGCTTTTGCGCTCGGTCAGCCGCAGACTGTTGTGGACGAGGTGCTTCTTGAGCACGAAGGGAAGCTTGGTGCAGCCCATGGCGGCAAGCAGGGTGACGTCGGCTTCGGCGTTTTGACGGCGCAGCAGGCGGCGGGCCTTGCGTTTGTCCCAGCGGACAAGGTTGTCCGCCAGCATCTCTGTATAGACATGGCTGAGCTTTCCGGCCATGGGCATGGCGGAGAGCATGTTGGGCACGTAGTGATTATGGGCGATGGTGTCCGCAGCAAGGTGCGACAGATAGCCCAGCGCGTAGGCCTGCACCTTGGGGCTGGGCGCGGAGGCGCGCAGGGTCTGGGCGACGTTCCAGTTGTGGCTGTGCGTTGGGTGCACGGTGGAGCCTTTGCCGACGAAGATGTCGGCGCTGAGCGCGCCGTACAGAAACGAGCTGGGATACGTCCGCAGCAGCTCCGCAACAAGGGGCGGCAGCAGGGACAGGTTGCTCAGAAAATACTCGCCAATGGCGATGTGCACGCCGGGCCCCCACGCCAGTGCGTCGCGGTCCGGATAGAGAATGACGCCAATGCAGGCGACAAGAGCCACAAGGGCCCTGAGGAAATGAGTGTTGCGCATCCCCATACAATAGCCATAGGTGGGGTGTTGTCAATTCCGTTCGTAACAACCTGATATGTTGGCCATTTTGTGAGTTTTTGCGCCTGAGGAGACCGGGGTATGAAATGATGGGGATGGCCCTCTAGGGCGATTGGTGTGGCGCGGCGGGCTGTTGGGGACTGTCGCTGCGCGGCGCAACGATGACCACAAAAGCAATGGTGTCGCCAAAAACATCGTAGTACGTGGAAATTGTGTAGTGCGAGGGGGGGTGGCGAAGTCCGATGACGACTTGAACCTGCCCGCTGACGCGGCGGTAGGCGCTGGTGAGGCGCGTGAGATGCTGGCCGCTAAGGTCTTGCCGTGCGGGGGCATTCCAGCGGTCTACGCCAGTGACGTCGAGCACGATGCGCGGCTGGGCGCCATCGAGGACGGTGAGTTCAGGTATGGAGACGTCCGGGCCGTGAAATTTCATGGTGACGCGTTCCTCCTGCGCGTGGGCGGCGCGGGGGATGGCGGCGCAGAGGGCGAGCACCAGAAGGAGCGTGGCGAGGCGTCGAAGCATAAGTCACCATAGAAAGAGGCTGTGCACGTGGTGGTCAACTGAGCGTTTATGGGAACGCGGCATCCTTCGGGCCGCTTTGTGAAGGCGGCGTGTGGCGGGACGCGTGGCTCTGTGTTTTGCCCGCCCGGTGCGTGCCGGGCGGGCAGGGTGAGCTATTTGCGCTGTCCGCTAAAGCAGGACGGCATGTACATAAATTGGCCCGTGGATTCGAGGACGGAGCGCCAGTAGTCGGAGTCCGTCTTGATGGTGCGGCGGTTGGTGGTGACAAGATGCAGGGGCAGATGAATGTAATGCCCGCGCATTTTGCTGATGACCATGCCGGTTTTGCCTGCCATGGCGGCGTGCACCGCATGCTGGCCGAGGAAGCCGCAGTAGACGCGGTCGTTGGCGTTGGCCGGGACCGAGCGGCGGCTGTAGCTGGGGTCGATGCATTTGAGGGTGAGCGGCAGGTCGTT
>NZ_JBUDSW010000366.1:0-2678 GCF_054921475.1 Desulfobaculum sp.
CATAGACCAGTACTACACATCCACCAGCCGCCACCCGTCGCGCGGGGGCCGGACAATTACGGTTTCCTGACCCCTCCCCGCCATACACCGGACCACAAACGCAAAAAAGCGGCCCACATAATGAGGCCGCTTGCAGATGCAATTATGGTCTGAATGACGCCTGCCCTACGCCCGGCGTCTGCGTGCTCCCGCACAGGTCTTGGCTGTAAGGTCAGAGGATGGCGGACTCGCTTCGACTTGCCGCACGCTCGCTCAGCACCCGCCCGCATGTGACGCACGCCCGATGCGCCGCACAGCACGGAGCACCTCTCCCCCCTCCAAATACCACGCCCCAAGCAGAACACCCTGACGCGCCGCCCTGAGCGCGGGGCGCTTTTATGGCGCACACGCCGGCGCATTGAGTAGAAGGGACACCGCTTTGCGACTTCCCCACCCGGTGCGCCCGCTGCGCCGCGGGCTACAGGTAGCCCACCTGCCCGAGGGCCTGCTTGAAAACGCGCCATGCCTCCTGCTGGTCCTGCACAAGGACGAAATTTTCGCGCAGGTCGCCGTCATCAAACGCGCCCTCGCGCCAGCGCCCCTCCTCCTGAACGAAGGTCTCGTGCATTTCGGACGAAGCCACCATGACCCGGTGGGTCACCGTGTCCCTGTAAACTCTTGGACTTGTTGTAAATCGGGTCGATACGATAGGCATAGTACTCTTCCGGATCACAGGTCTAGCGCAGAATAACGTGTCATCCTCATGGATTACGTTCTCATCTTGTAGCGTTGGCCCGTGCAAATGACAAGCGCTGACAGCACTTTTTCCATGCTTCCAGGGCGTTGCGCGCTTTGTACACCCGCTGCATTTTTCATTGCCGCAGCACTCCACAGTCTATACAAACCCTGTTATACTCTCGCGGGGACACGGGGAGGACCGCAAACTCCACCATGCAGTCCGCACGGATGCATAGTTTTCTTCCATGAATTCAAAATAGAGACTTGCCGTTACGTCATGCGCACCTTTGCCACCATCTTCAGCCTACTTTCCGCAATCCTCATTCCCATCGGACTGCATTACTTCGGCCTTGTGGACCTCACCTCACCGACGCCGCGCGTGCGCATTCCGCTGTCCATCTTCTACGCCGAAGGGCCGCGCCCCTTCACCCTCACCGCGCAGGACAAAAAGCTGGTGGAAGACGCCCTGCGCAGGCACCACCCCATCGTCGAAGGCGCAAGCCTGTTCATTGAACCATATGTCACCGCCAGCGGCGGGCCGGGGTTCGAGTCGCGCCCGGTCCCGGCCTTTAGCCTCAACATCGCCCTTGAATCCGGCGACGCCCTTGATGTGCGCCACCGCGTGGTGCGAGACAAGTCCCTGCCCCACACCATTGCGGACACCGTCCAGCGCGCCATAGCCCAATACCTGCAAATGGACCTTGCCCCCAGCCCGGGCGTGCGCCGCACCATTACCATCTCCAGCCCGCAATCACGCCTGCCCGCGCGCCTCTGCCGCCTGCCTGCATAAAAAAACGGCCTGCCACAGGGGCAGACCGTTGAAGACTCTTCCATCACCGGCGCGGCTCAAGCACTTGGCCGCCGCGCGCGGCCTTAGGCGCCGCGTAAGACGCGCGCATCGCCAACGCGCACCGTCACCTTTTCCTTGTCCAAATACTCCATGACCGGGATGGCGAACTTGCGCGACAGCGTGGTGAGTTCTTTAAAGTCCGGGGCCGTCATCTGCCCGTTCTCCGTGATGAACCCCACCACCATATCCTGCAAGCGCTGCATGGCCGGGGCGTGGAAGTACATGTCCTCCTTCACCTTCACAAGCTCGCCAGCCTGTACCAGCAGACGAAACACCGGGGCGGCCTCCTTAAAGGCAACGCCCAGCGGGTCCAGCACGTCGCGCACGTTTGGCGGGGTGATGCCGCCAGCCGCGTAGGCGTCCCGTATGGTCGCCTGCAATTTTTCCTGATCCGCCGCAAGGGAGACCTTGTGCTCCGGCAGGCGCACGCGCTCGGCCTCGGCCACCAGCGCCTTCTGCTTCACCAGCCGCTCCACCACAAAGTGGATGAGCTTTTCCGGCAAAGCGCGCCCCCACTTGGACGAGGCAAGCTCGCCGCGCACCACGCCCTGCTCCATGGGCTTGGCCTTGTGGTAGGCCGCCACAGCCTCCACAGCGCCCGCCGCAAGGCGCTCCACCTCAGCGCCGGCCACAAATCCGCGCGCGTCCTTATCAAACAGGAACGCCGCGCCCTTGCTCATAAGCTGCTGCATGGTCTTGTCCAGCGCCTTGGATTCCAGATTGGACATGGTCATCAGCTGGGCAAAGGTAAGGCCCTCGGCCCCGGCAAGCTCAAGCTGCGCCGTCACAACATCTGCGGGGTCCTCACTGCGCAGGCGCTCCAGACGCGCCATGGCGTCATCGGAAAAACGCTTCACCTTGCGCCCAAGGGGATTCACCACCATGCCGCCCGCAATGGTCCGCAGGGGCGAGAAGGACCGCAGCACGACACGGTCGCCGTACACGGCGGGCATGGGGTCGCTAAAGCGCACCTGACAGATGGCGGTTTCGCCGGGCTTCAAGACGTCCCGGTCCAGCAGGTAGATGCGCGCCAGCACCTCCTTGGTGCCGTGGTGAAAGTGCAGTTCCTTGCGGTGCTTGAGCTCCTTGCCTGCCGAGGCAAGGTAGGTCA
>NZ_JBUDSW010000367.1:0-2678 GCF_054921475.1 Desulfobaculum sp.
GGTGCTGTACGCCGTGGTCCATGCGGGCGGCGGCATGGAGCGGTGCATTGTCGCGCTTCGGGATATTGATCCCGGCCTCATTACGCCCACAGGGCCAGCAGAGGCCGTGCCCCAGCCGTTTATGCTGTCCTTTTGGATACTGGTTGGCCTTGGCGTTTTGGGCCTGCCGCAGACCACCCACCGGTGCATGGCCTACCGCGATTCCCGCGCCATGCACGACGCCATGATCATTGGCACCCTTATCATCGGCTTTATGATTTTGTGCGCGCATCTTTCCGGCGCGCTGGGCCGCGCGGTGATTCCCGGACTCCCCGCCGGGGACCTCGCCATGCCCACACTGATGGTGGAGCTGCTTTCACCATTTTGGGCCGGAGTGTTCATCGCCGGGCCGCTGGCGGCCATCATGTCCACAGTGGACTCCATGCTCCTCCTCGCATCGGCGGCCATTGTGAAGGACCTGTATGTCCACTACGGCCTCGGCGGTGACGCCTCGCGCCTGACGTCCGCGGGTGTGAAGCGCAAAAGCCTCATGTCCACCGCCGCTATCGGCGTGGTAGTGTTTGTGGCCGCCATCCAGCCGCCGGACCTGCTGGTGTGGATTAATCTGTTCGCCTTTGGCGGGCTGGAGGCTGTGTTCCTGTGGCCTGTGGTGCTGGGACTGTACTGGAAGAAGGCCAATGCCGCCGGGGCGGTGGCGTCCATTGTGGTGGGCGTTGGCAGCTTTGTGGCCCTGACCCTGATTAAGCCGGACATGGGCGGCATGCACGCCATTGTGCCGACGACGTTTGCCGGGCTTGGGGCGTTCATCGTGGGCACCCGCCTTGGCCGCGCGCCACAGCAGGCCGTCACCCGCCTGTTTTGGGGGCAAAGCGGCAGCGCGTCCTAGGGCGCGGGCTGGAGAAAAAGTGTAAGCAAGGGACGCACCGCGAGGTGCGTCCCTTTTTTGGTGTGCGATGCGATGTGCGTCGGAGACTAGTTGTTTTTGAGCCGTTTTTTGAAGGCAACTCCATCGCGCCATGCCTGACCAGCCACATCGCCAAGCGTCCAGTAGCGGTTGTCCGGCATAGTGAGCAGAAGCGGGTGCATAGCCTCCATGGAGGGCGAACCGTCAACCAGTACGTCCTCACGCGCGTACGCGCCCTGAATTTCGCCAATGAAGATGGTGTTGCTTGGCAATTCTACGTGGGAGTGCAGGGTGCATTCAAGGTTGATGGGGCACTCCGTGATGAGCGGCGCTGCGTGGATGTTTTGAGTAAAGGTCGAGAAGACGGCCGACTTGTTTGTTTTTTTGCTGGAAACAATACCGCAGTAATCGGTGCGCTCCACGAGGTCCGAATCAGGAAAACACAGGCTAAAAGCCTGGTTGCGCAGAATATTGGGGCCGGTCTGGTGGGAGTTGTGCACTCCAACTGCAATCATGGGCGGTGCGGCATTGACTCGTGAGCACCAGCCCACGGTCATGAATGTGGCTGCGCCTTCGGACGTGGTGGTTCCCAGAAGGGCAACGGGCATAACAGGGAAGAAATTGGAATCAATTGGTGTTTGTTTCATTCTCATTGTCCTTTTGGGTCTGCTTAAAGGTTGCCACAGATGCTCCCCCGAGACCAATGCTGGTGTCGGAAAGTTCGGAGATGAGCACGGTGAAGAAGCGCTGGGGGATGCCCGTTTCTTCGCTGGCTGCTGCGGTGAAGCGTGCTATGAGACGCTCCTTGACTTCGGGCGACGTTACGCTGGTGGTCATATGTATGACGGGCATTGGGCTTCTTGTCTCCTAGGCCGTTGTGAGGGCGTGAGCCAACGTGCGCGCCTGCGCATGGACTTCGTCGATAGTATTGTCCGTTGTGATGGTGGCGTCGCCAAGACCGCGCAGAATGTGGACATCCTCAAAACCCAGCCAGCGGAAGAAGTTTTCATACCGCGCAGGGATGTCGGCTTGGACGGTTTCGGTCTGGTTGCCCTGCGTGATGATGAAGACAAGCTGGACGCCTTCAGGAAGCCGCGAGGTGCGGTGGCCGGTGTATTTGCCGGTTTTGTGGTCCAGTCCCTTGTGGAAGTCCGGGGTAAACAGGTGGAACAGACGGTCCATAAAGGGCTTCATCTGGGCGGCAACATCTCCGAAATAGACCGGCGAAGCCAGGACGAGAACGTCCGTGTGGTGGACAGCCTCCAAGACTTGGGAAAGGTCGTCGCGCACGACGCAGCGCTCGGTTTTTCCTTTGCAGGCAAAGCACCCCTGACAGCCTTTGGCCGAGATGGCGTTAAGCTCATACGTGTTGACAGTGGCCCCGCTCGCCTGGGCCGTTTCGCCGAAAGTGTTGGCAATGGCGTGGCTGTTGCCCTTTTTGCGGGGGCTCGCATTGAGGATGGTGACGGTTTTCATGTTGGCTCCTTTTTGTGTGTACATGCAAGTGTTTTGGTTGAAAATGGTTGAAGATCACCGCAGGTACTTAATGTGTGTACATGCAAGTGAAGAGCGAAAAAAATTATTCGTCGAGGGAAAGTTTCTGGAAAGCGTGAAGGGTTGCTTCGGTAACGGCGTGGCTTTCCTCGTCGCCGAGTATGCTCCGATAGCGGTCATACAGGCCATGCCAAACGCTTTGGATTTCATCCAGCTGCGCTGTGCCATGCGCAGTGGTGAAGACGCGCGCTTGCTTGCCGCTGGTTTTCTTTTCAAGAAT
>NZ_JBUDSW010000368.1:0-2604 GCF_054921475.1 Desulfobaculum sp.
TGCCAAGATTTGCAAGGTCCATCGCCGAGCCGCTGTCCAGATCAAGGGCGGCCTTAAAGTCCAAAATGGCGTCGGCGTAGGCCTCGCGCTTAAAGCGCGTAACGCCGCGAAGGTTGAAGTATTCCTTCACCTCCGGGCAGTGCTCGATGGCGCGGTCCAGATGCGGCTCCGCGCCGGAGAAGTCACCGGACTGCGTGAGGGCGTAGGCCTGATAGAAGGCCGCAAGGCCCTTGTCGTCCGTGCTGTGCTGGCGCGGTTCGGCTTCGGCAAACAGCGTGGCTGCGCCGTCCGTATCGCCCATGCGCAGGCGGATGAGCGCCTCGAAAAACGGCAGAAAGTGCGCGCCGGGGTACACGGCTTCCAGCACAGCCAATCCGGCGAGGGCGTCATCCAGCTCCGCGTCCTCGGCAAGGATGCGGCCCACGAACAGACCAATGCTGGCCTCGGGCGTGCGCTCGCGAAACAGGAAGCCGGGCACGAAGCTGTAGTTGGTGGGAATGCCGAGGGTCTCCTGCTGGGTGGACACGCTGTACAGGGGATGGCCCTTGGCCTTCAGCCCCGCGCACAGGTTTTTCAGCTCTGTGGCGATGTCGTTGGCCTCGATGCTGGGCAGGTCGGACAGGGGAATGGTCTCCCCGGCGGTGATATGCGCGGTGTCCTCAATGCGGAGGTATTTCGGCAGGCCGGATGCCTCGTAGTTGGCGCCGGTCTCAAAGTCGCCGGCCAGTTGGGCGACCTCGGTCAGGGCGCGGATGGCGGCCTTGGCCGGGGAGGCCGCGGTGCCGGCGGTGTAGACAATCTCGCTGGAGTCCGGGAAGGATGTGGGAGCGTAGGCCAGTGCGGCAACGGTGGGCACGGGCATGCCAAAGCTCATATCCTTGAGCCAGAATTGGATGCCAATGTCACGGAAGGCCGCAACAAGCTCGCCTAGGACGGGATCGTCCGAGGAGTCCGGATCAATGGTGGCCATGGTGGGGGCGCTGCGGTCCGCGATGGTGCAGACGTGGCGCTCGACCAGTTCGCAGCCGCCCTGCAGGATGGATTCGGCAAAGGTGTTGCCCGCGCTGGAGCCGTTGAACTCGTTGAGCTTTTTGAACCAGTCGAGCGGGACGTAGACCTCGCGGCCATCCAGAACGTCCGTGGCCGGGTAGAAGCGCCAGCGCACAAGGTCCATAACGGTGCGCGCGTCGTCCGGGCTGATGCTGTCCCCGGCGGAGGCGATGATTTCCTCAATCGGAATGACCTGACCGGGCCACTTGGCTTCGGCTTCGGACAGGGTGAGCTTTTCGAACTGCTCTTCGGTGTTCCAGAAGGAAAAGAAGCTGTAGCGCTCCGTGAGTTCCATCAGCGCCGAGGCTTCGGCCTGAATGAGGGAAGCCCCTTTGCCCATCTGCTTGCGCGTGGGCATAACGCCGCGCGCGGCATCGCCACACAGGCTCATATAGACGGGAATGCCAAGGCGGCCGGTGTCGATGCGCCGGACCTCGGCCAGAATATCCGCACCAAAAGCGCCGAGGCGCTCCTTCACGCGGGAGACGGTTTCTTCGGGCGGGCAGGCTTTGTCCTGCTCGCGGGAATAGGCCTTGGGGCAGCTGGTGATATCAATCATGGGCGTCAACCGACCTGTTTGCGCGGTTTAAAGCGGTGGATGGAGCACAGGTGCTTTTCATCCTCGCCATTTTCTCCGGTCATTTTGCAGCCAACGGTTTTCTCAGCGGAGTGGAATTCCTTGTCGGCCAGCTTGAAGAAACGCACGGACTTGCGGTTAAAGCTCCGGCTGAGGATGACCTCGGCCTGCGCGGTGGGCGCGATGTGGGCTTGCATGAATTTCACCAGCCCGCGGTGGAGCTTTTCGACGTAAAGCACCTCGGACCCGACGATGTAGTCGAAGCGCTTGCCGAGCCTGTCCGTGGAAAAATCCGCGTACTGTACGTTGACGCGGTCCGCAAGCCCGTTTTTCAGGGCGTTGATGCGGGCAAAGAGCAAGGCGTCGGGCGAAATGTCGGTAATGGTGGTGGAAAATCCGCACTTTGCGGCAAAAAGACCGCAGATGCCAACGCCGCCGCCAATTTCCAAAAGTTCTGCCCCTTCGTCACAGGGCAGGGTGCAGATGAAGTGCGACAGCAGCATGGACGCGGGCCACACCTTGGCCCAGAAGGGCAGGTCCAGTCCGTCCTTGGGCGCGGCGCTGGAGATGCGTTCCACATATTCGGCCATATTGGCGATTTGCAGGATATCAAGGGTGTGGTTTCCGGCGGACACGGGCTCGAAACGGACCTCGTAGCGCTGGCTCGCGATGTCGAGCAGTTCTTCGAGGGACGCGTCCGGGGAGAAGGGGAGGGAGCTGGGCATTCGGCCTCCTTAATCTGGCTGGGGCAGGCGCGGCGTGCGCCCGCCGTGAAGGCAAAAAAAAAGCCGGCCCAAAAAGGCCGGCTTTTATGATCGGTGGAGCGGGAGACGGGATTTGAACCCGCGACTTCAACCTTGGCAAGGTTGCACTCTACCACTGAGTTACTCCCGCGAAATGTTGGAGGCGGCATCCGGATTTGAACCGGAGAATGGAGGTTTTGCAGACCTCTGCCTTACCACTTGGCTATGCCGCCT
>NZ_JBUDSW010000369.1:0-2586 GCF_054921475.1 Desulfobaculum sp.
TCATTTTTACGAGGGCTGGAAAGTAGAGGTTGTCCGGCCCTTCTCAATTTCTACATCGTATGTCCTGCGAGTTTTGCTCATCCACGTCTTCTGTTTGGTCGTCAGGATAGTGGCTTTACTCCGTGTCCACAACTCTGTAGCAGGATCACGCAGATGGCGCGTACCCGATGGGCGACGGAGATTGCTCCTCTTTTTTCGATACGCCGGAGAGTCTCCAAGAGAAGAGGGGGAGTGATGTCTCTGACAGGAAGGGCACCGAGGTAGGGGAAGATGTTTTTTTTCGAGGCGCTGGACCACTGTTTCTGCGTGGCGTGGAGACTTGTCGCGCAGGTGCTTGCTCATCCACTCGCGAGCGAGGGACTCGAAGGTTGTGCTCTGGGCCTCATCCTCCTTCGCTTGACGCTTTTGCTCTGCACTGGGGTCGAGACCATTGCTGAGCAGCTTCCGCGCCTCCAAGCAAAGCTCACGAGCTTCGCTAAGAGATGTCTCGGGGTAGGGGCCGAGCGAGAGCGTTTTTTCTCTGCCCTCAAAGCGGTACTTCATCTTCCACAATTTGGAGCCTGAGGGTTTGACGAGAATATAGAGGCCTCGCCCGTCAAAAACTTTGTGGCTCGTTTCTTGGGGTTTGAGAGACTTGATGCGCCTGTCAGTGAGCTTCATGGGGGTTCCCTCCATGCATAATTCGTAAATTACTTTACGAACCCCCATATAGACCCCCATTCGTATTGGATGTCAATGGACGTAAAAAAAGCTCCTCAGACAGGTAACTGCCTAAGGAGCTTATCTTTTGCGCGAATCTTCGGACCTCTTCGGATGCCCTAGGATTACGAAATGGCGGAGGGGGAGGGATTCGAACCCCCGGGGAGCGTAAACCCCCAACGGTTTTCAAGACCGTCGCAATAAACCGAGCTCTGCCACCCCTCCGCGTGGATGGGTGGCGAATATATTCGGGACTGGGGAGAATGTAAACCTTTTCTGGACAGGGATTGTTTCCGGCAAGGCGGGGCGGGTGTTTGAGTGGGAAGTGGCGGGACATCCGGGGCTGAATTCCGGGTGTCCCGCCTCTGCTCGTGTTGATTCCTGCTAGAAGGAACTGCGGAAGATGCGTTCGATGACGGTTTGGTCCACCTTGATGGGCGCAAGCGGGAGCAGGAGCTTGCTCAGGGAGGAGTCCATGGTCATGCGCGTGAGCTCGGGGAGGTCGGCTTCCGTAAAGTAGCCGTTCATGCTGGTGCCCTGACCGACGCTGTTCAGCCACTTTTTCAGCTGGCTGGCCGCGTAGTCTGCTTCGCCGCCGACGCCCTTCAGGTCCGGGACGATGGGGTTGAGGATGTCCGCCAGCACCTCTGGCGTGGCGTGGTAGATTTCGCGGACCATGGCGGGCATCAGGATGCCGAGGCCGTCGCCGTGCGTGACCTTGGCGTTGATGGCGCTCATGGCGTGCTCCATGGAGTGCGTGATGTGCAGCAGGCCGATGTCGAAGGAAATGCCCGCGATGGCGGAGGAATACATCAGCCAATAGCGCGCCGTCAGGTTATGCGGTTCCACAATGGCCTTGGGCAGGTACTTGGCAACAAGGCGGATGGCGTCCTTGGCAAGGCAGATGGAGTACGGATTTGTGGTGATGGTGGTGGCCGCCTCCAGCGCATGGTTCATGGCGTCGATGCTGGTGGAGATGGTCTGCTTGAGCGGCATGGTCTGCGTCAGTGCAGGGTCTTCGATGGTGAAGGTCGGGTACACGTGCGGGGAGTTGATGGCGGGCTTGTCCTCGCCGTCCGACTGCGCCACCGCGAACGCATCGGTTTCACTGCCCGTGCCATGGGACGTATTGATGGCGATGATGGGCGCGGCTTCGGCAATGGGCTCGCCCTGCTCATAGAACTGCTTCGCTGTTTTGCCGGGGTGGCGCATCAGGACTGCCGCCGTCTTGGCCGTATCCATGGCGCTGCCGCCGCCAATGGCGAGGATGACATCCGCCTGCATGTCCGTGGCGGCCTGTGCGGCTTCTTCGCAGTTGTCATAGGTTGGGTTCGGGCGCACCTTGCCATAGTGCGTAAATGCCGTGGCCTCGGCCTCCAGCGCAGGCTTCACCGTCTTCCACGCGCCTGAGGCCTCGTAGGCGATTTCGTCCGTGACAACCAGAACCCGCCCTTGCCCCTTGGCCGTGAATTCCTTGAGGATGTCCGTAATCATGGCGACCGCGCCCACACCGAAATACGTTACAGGGCGGGCAGGTTGCAGTTTGAAAACGTGATTGATGTCAATCTTTTCTTCCCAACCAGTCATAGCGACTCTCCTTGGTTAAATGCGGCTGAAGACGCCGTCGCAATGGTGCTGCATAGAGTGGTTATCCCATAAGCAAACACCCCTGCGCATAAACGGAAGCGCCATCTTCCGCTGCGTCTGTGGCCGTCGTCACGCGCGGGGAGCCGCGTGGGCGGTCCGGTGTCTTCAGTCAGGTTCCGTGTGGTTTCCCTGCTTTTGCTCAAAAAGGAAGGCAAGTTGTGTGCCGAACATGCAAAGCGCTAAGCCGTGCGGTTTTCCGGTGCATCTGTGTTTTTTGGAGTGGGTCAAAAGACGCCACAT
>NZ_JBUDSW010000370.1:0-2568 GCF_054921475.1 Desulfobaculum sp.
TTCTTCGCGATCACAGCGCCGACCCGCAGGCATCAGCGCCTGCGCCCGTGACGGCACCGCCGTCAGCCCTTTTTTGTCATCTGTTCCCGTCACGCACAGAGCAAGTGGCGGCAAGAAGCGCCCTCCCCTGCCACAACCCAGCGCAGCCCCGCATGCGCCGCCGTCACCGGCGCGCCACAGGAACGCCGGATGCCACGCGCCCGCCGCGGCGGTACTGAACGGGCGTTGCTCCGGTGAACTGCTTAAAAACGCGGGAAAAATGACTTTGGTCGGTAAAACCGAGCTGTGCGGCAATATGACTGATGGACAGGTCCTGCTGGAGCAAAGCCTTGCCTTCGTTGACCCGGAGTTGATTCTGGTAGGCATGGGGCGCAAGCCCCACTTGCGCCTGAAAGAGGCGAAGCAAATGATAGCGGCTCATATTGGCGGCCTGCGCCAACTCATCAAGCGTAATTTTCTGCTGCACGCGCTGCGCGATGTAGTCCTGCGCCCGCGCAACGGCTGGTGAGCCGGATTCCGCCGGTGCGCCGACGTCGCGCGCCGCCATGCCGCGCTCCTGCCTCATATAGAGCTGCAGCACATCCGCCACAGCACCCAGCAGGCAGGACTGCTTCTGCAAAGGCCCACACTCGGCCGCAATGGCCTCGCATGCCTTTTTCCACCGCGCATACAGGGCCGGGCTCTCCACAACCGGGTGCGAAAACTGCGGCAGAACGGCGTCCGAGCCAAACATCTCCCGCGCGCCACGCTCCAGAAATGACGCATCGATGTAAAACATCCAGTACACCATGACGGATGCGGCGTCGGGATTACAGGCGTGCGCCACGTTTGGCGGAATAATCACCAGCTGCCCGCCGCGTACGCTGTGCCACGCATCGCGCAGGGCAAACGTTGCAGAACCGCGCTCCACCAGTCCAACCGAGTATGCGGCGTGCGTATGCCGCCGGAATGCTTCCTTGTGGTAGCTGGAATACCGAAGCTCCACGCCCGGCAAGTCGGCATCCCGCCAGAACTGAACAGTTGTATTTTCCGGCAACTTTCCCATGTGTCTCTCCAAGTCGCGCCAGCGCGGCGTGCGCCATGCAGTGTGGGCATTGTTGTATATCCCGCATCACCGCCAGAGCAAGCCCTGCCGGATGGATTCCGCAATTTCGTACAATACCGCCGCCCGCAATGGCTGTAACCTCCTGCCTGACGCATACTGAGAAGGAGATATCATGGAACACGTTGAGAAAGCGCAAATAGCGCACGGCGCCGGCGCAGCGCCAGATTTGCCAATCCGCAAAACCTTCGCCCTGTTGTGCCTGATGGGCGCGGTTGTCTTATGGGGCACATCCTTTATGGCGACCAAAATCGCTTTGGCCGGTTTCTCCCCGCCCATGGTCATCTGGCTTCGCATGACCCTCGCTTCGCTTTTGGTGGTCGCGCTGTATCCCCGCATCCCCAAGCCGCAGTACCGGGCCGGGGACTGGAAGGTGCTTGGGATTCTGTGCCTGATGCAGCCCTGCCTGTATTTTCTGCTGGAAAGCTACGCCATCACCCTGACGACCTCGTCGCAGGCGGGTATGATTTCCGCGCTGGTGCCCCTGCTGGTGGCATGCGGCGCCTGGCTTGTGCTACGCGAGCCTCTGTCCATCCTCGGCATAACCGGGGTAACGGTCTCCATGGGCGGCGTGGTGTGGCTCTCCATAAGCGGCAGCCCGGACGCCACCGCGCCAAACCCTGCCCTCGGCAATCTGCTGGAGGTCGGCGCCATGTGCTGCGCCGCCTTCTACATGGTGGTGATGAAGCGCCTTTCCGTGCGCTACTCCACGTGGTGGCTCACAGGACTGCAATGCGTTAGCGGCGCGGTCTTCTACCTGCCCACTCTCGCCTTTACCGGCCTTCCTCCGGTTGAGGGCGTTTCGGGTGCGGCGTGGCTGGCCGTCCTCTATCTTGGCTTTTTCGTTACGCTTGGGGCGTTTGGCCTCTACAATATGGCGATGACGCTTATGCCCGCGGGCAAGGCCGCGCAGGCCATCAACCTCGTCTCGCCCGTCGCGCTGCTTACAGGCTGGGCGCTCCTTGGCGAGTCCCTCTCGCTCATGCAACTGGCCGCCTGCGCCGTTATCGGGCTTGGCGTGTGGATTGGCAGAAACTAACCCCACCCGGCGGCGCTCCGCGCCCCGGCAGACGAAAAAACCAATTCCCCCCAGCCGCGTCGCTCCCCCCCGGAGCACTGCCCCCTAGAGCACTGCCCCCGTCCGCGCACACGCCGCAACACGTGAGTGCGGACGGGGGCGCTGCGCGGCATCTTTGCAACCCATCCCGCTGATTGAACGATCAAACTACAGAACCGCACGCAATTACACCTCGCTGACTGTTCAATCAATGAACAGCACACATGGCGCAACGCACTGACCAAACAAGCCACAAGCAGAGCCACACAGAACAACACCTTGCCACGCTTCTGCGTGCGCACAGCACAACCAAATGCGCAAAAGTACCATCCCACCGCACTTTCCACTTGCGATAAACAACACCTGTTTGGTAGAAAATTGTCAGTCACAACAGTCTGTTTAAGGAGGA
>NZ_JBUDSW010000371.1:0-2544 GCF_054921475.1 Desulfobaculum sp.
AACCGGGGGATGCCGCCGATAGGACAAATGTGGCGGTGTGGTGTGCGATGGGTCTGTTGCCGTCCGCGCGCCGATGACAGCAGCCTCAAGCGGGAGTACCCGAATGATGCAGCGATGTGGACTACTCATGATGACTGTGCTGGTTGCCGGCCTGCTTGCCGGGTGCCAGTCGCAGCTTCCTGTGGCGTCGTCCTCTCCCATGGAGACGCAGCACAAGATGCAGGCGGCGCGGCACTGGGACATTCTGGCCGAGGACGTTGCGCAGCAGAGCAAAAAGGCCTTGGACGACCGCGTGGAACTGCGCCTGTTGGCCATTGATGTCATCCCTGACGCGCAGGGTCCGTTTGCGGAGGTGTTTCGCGAGCTGCTGCGCTCGCACCTTGTGCACGAGGGGCTGCAGGTGTCAGACAAGGATGAAGGCCAGCTGGAACTGCGCTTTAAGGTGCAGATGGTGAAGCACGGCAAGCGCTTTCAGCGTACGCCGCCGGGGCTTTTGTCGGTGCTTGGCGCGGGCATTGCCGTCAGCCGCGACCTTGGCGCGGACGCTGTCTATGCGGCCAGCGTAGCGGGCATTCTGGCGGACGTGGCCATCGGCACCTTGCCGGGCTACAGCTCGCACGAGGTCATCATCACGTCCAGCATGGTCTGGCGCAACCGTTTCGTGACGCACTCGTCCAGCATTTATTACATCAACGACGGGGATAACCGCCAGTATGGCCAGCCGATTCCGCCCGTTGGGGGCGACGGCCTCCCCGCCTACACCACCAAAAGTATGTCTGTGACCAATAACTAGCGAGGCAGTGAAAGTGTCCATCCGTTCTCTCGTGAAATCCGTTCTCCTGTTCCTGTTCTGCTGCGCCGTTGTGGGATGCACGGTGCGGGACACAAGCCAGCAGGGGGCCACCGGGCCCTACCGCCAGACCGTTGGCGGCTCCTTTGAGGGCGACGCCCTTGTCGCCGGCAGTTTTGTGGCCGCCGACGGGCTGGCCGCCAACCTGAAAAACCGCGTCCCCGAGGGCACGCGCATCCTTGCCGCCACTTTTGTGGACCGTGAGAATTTTGAATCGTCCTCGCCCTTTGGGCGGCTGGTGTCCTCGCAGGTGGTTTCGCGTCTTGTGCAGGCGGGGTATGATGTGATGGAAATCCGGCTGCGCAAGGAAATTGGCGTGCGCGCCGGCGAGGGCGAGTTTGCCCTCACCCGCGAGACCGCGCGCCTGATGCAGCAGAAGTTCGACGCCGAGGCCATCCTTGCCGGGTGCTACACTGTGGACGCGCACAATGTGTTTGTGGCCGCGCAGGTGGTGCGCCTTGATGACGGCGTTATCGTCTCCGCCTACGACTGGGCGCTGCCCAACCGCGGCGTGGTGTCGCGTCTGCTGTCGCCCAAGGCCCCGCAGGAAGACTTTGAGCGCTTGGTGCGGGCGCCCCTTGGCGAAGCGCGCCCCATGGCGCCCGTCAAGCGCGTGGCGGCCCCGGCTGCGCCCATGCGGCAGGAGAATATCACCGACGAGGCGCCTGCCAAGGCCGCCCCGGCCACGCCCAAGACGCAGGGCGAAATATTCCGTTTGTTCCCACCACAGCGCGTGCAGTAGCGCGGGCAGAAGGCAAAGAAAAAGCCCGGAGCGGTATGTACCGTGTCCGGGCTTTTTGTGTGTTGTGTCGGTGTGCGCCTTAGCTGGCCGTGCCGAGACCGCCATCAAAGGCGAGGTTGATGGTCTGGCTGACCTGTACAATAACCTGATTGTCCTTCTCCACGTAGCGGACGTTGCGCTCCGGGTAGAGGGCCATGTCTTCGGCCACAAATTCCCAGCGCTGAACCTCGCGGGCTACTTCTTCATTCAGGACGGGAAAGACGGCGACTGTCACCCATTCGTTATCCATTGCAATCCTCCTAGATGCGCCATCTGGCTAGTTGCCTGCCGCGCCGCCAAGGGCGGGCGTCCACAGGTGGTAAAAGCCGGTGCGGGGCGTGGAGAGGACATCCGGCAGGACAAGGGTTGTCCCGCCTGTGAGGGGTCCAGACCACGAACCGGTGGCGGTGTTGTACAGGTTGTCATCAGGGAAGCGGGTGCGGCGGTAGACCACCACGCGCGCATCCTCAGAAAGTTCGGCAAGGTCGCGGGCCTTGGCAAGGGCGTCTTCGGTATATCCCGTGGCGTCCACCAGTCCCAGCCGTACGGCCTCGTTTGCCATGAGCACACGTGCATCGGCTACCGCGTCTAGCGCCTTCTGGTCAAGTCTTCTCCGCGCCTTCACCGCCTGAAGAAAGCGCGAATTCATGTCGTCTATCATGTTTTGCAGCAGTTTACTCTCCCTTTCGGGGCTGGCGCGGAAGGGGGACCCCATGTCCTTAAGCTCTCCGGATTTGATGACCATGGTCGACACGCCCACCTTTTCCATCAGCCCGTGCAGCTTGGGAACGATGAGCACCGTGCCGATGGACCCCGTCACCGTGGTGGGGTGCGCCACAATGTGGTCCGCCGCAATGCTGACATAATAGCCGCCACTGGCCGCCACATTGTGCATCAGCGCCACCACGGGCCG
>NZ_JBUDSW010000372.1:0-2532 GCF_054921475.1 Desulfobaculum sp.
GGCTGGACATGTACTACACCCGCAGTTGGTCGGTCTGGATGGACATCCACATCCTAACCCGCACCTTCCGCGTGGTGCTTGACGGCGACGGCGCCTACTAGCCCTTTCACCTCTTCCTCCAAGGACCACCATGAAGGTTGCCCTCGTCCATTATTGGCTCGTGAACAGAAGGGGCGGCGAACGCGTGCTGGAAGCCCTGTGCGAGATGTACCCGCAGGCGGACATCTTTACGCACGTCCATGTACCCGGCGCCATGCCGGACACCATCAACGCGCGCCGCGTGCAGACCTCTTTCATTGGGCGCCTGCCGCGCATCGCCAAATGGTACCAATACGCCCTGCCCCTTATGCCGCTGGCCCTTGAACAGCTGGACCTGCGCGGGTATGACCTCGTCATCTCCAGCGAATCCGGCCCGGCCAAGGGCGTCATCACCGGCCCGGACACCACACATGTGTGCTACTGTCATTCCCCCATGCGCTATGTGTGGGACATGTATCACGACTATATTGAATCCGCAGGCACGCTCAAGCGCGCCCTCATTGCCCCGCTCATGCACTACCTGCGCATGTGGGACAGACTCAGCGCGGACCGGGTGGACGAATTTGTCGCCAATTCCGCCTTTGTAAAACGCCGCATTCACAAACACTACCGCCGCAGCGCCACCGTGGTGCACCCGCCTGTGGAAGTGGACGCCTTCACCCACGACGCCCCGCGCGAGGACTTCTACCTTATGGTGGGCGAACTCGTCGGCTACAAACGCGCCGACCTTGCCGTACGCGCCTGCTCGCGCACCGGAAAGCGCCTTGTCGTCATCGGCGGCGGCGAGCAACTTGAGGACCTCAAAACCATGGCTGGCCCAAGCGTCACCATCATGGGCCGCCAACCGTTCTCCGTCATCAAGGACCACATGTCCCGGTGCCGCGCCCTGCTCTTTCCGGGCAAGGAGGACTTCGGCATCGTCCCCGTGGAAGCCATGGCCTCCGGCGCTCCGGTTCTCGCCTTTGGGCAGGGGGGTGCATTGGAGACCGTCAAGGACGGCGTCACCGGCCGCTTTTTCAACGAGCAAACCGAAGACGCTTTGCTTGCAGCCATCACCGCATTTGAAGAGACCCTTGAGGCCTATTCCGCCAGCGCCATCCGCGCCCACGCTGAAGCCTTCGGTCCGCAACGCTTCAAGGACGACATGCAGCGCGCCATTGACGCCGCCATGGCCGCGTCCTAATCACGCGCAACGTTTTTCATGCAAAAGGGCGGCCCCGCTTTCTGCGGAGCCGCCCTTTGTACGTCTCGTGGTCCTCGCTGTGCTTACGCCGTATCGCGTCGCCGCCCGGCCACACAGGCGCCGAGTGTCACGCCAAGCAGGCCCATGCCCTGCGCCAGCCACCACGATCTGTAAAAATTATGCCCAGTCATACCGGTAATGAGATAGCCCATGTACCCGGCCCACACAAAGGCCGCCAGCGTCCAAAAGACGCGCTGCCCCTGCCGTCCGTTCCAAATGCCGCGCCGGATAATGCGCCACGCCCACCACGCCAGCCCAAAGAGAAACGCGCAGCCGATGAGTAGGCCCAGCACGCCGCCGTCGGAAAGAAACTGCAGATAGATGTTGTGCGGGTGCGGAATGTCATGGGGGTTGCGGACAAGCTCCAGCCCAAGGGCGTCGCGTCCGGGGCCAAAGGTTGAGGCTCCGGCCCCGATAAAGGGGTGGGACTCAAAAATCTTCCACGCAATGCGCCAAATCTCCACGCGCCCATCCTGCATGGCGGTCTCAAGACTCGCGCGCTGAGGGCCAAACAGCACAAGCGCCACAGCCCCTGCTGCCGGAATAAGCACCTTATACCATGCAAAGCGGCCGAGCACGGCCACCCACAGCAGGAACAGCCCACCGGAGAACGCCAACCACCCGCTGCGCGTCTTGGCAAACACCCACAGAAAGAGCGCCGGAGCAAGCACCAGCGCCGTCAATCCTGCACGCCCCCACGCGGAGCGCGGCGCAGCCAAAAGCGCCCAAAATCCGCACGCAGGCAAGAGCGCAATGCCCATATAATTCCCCACGCGGTAGGTACTCATGGACCCCGTCAAACGCCCACTCATGATGGGATCGCCCTTGATAAGGTCGGCGCCGGTGAAAAACTGCCACACGCCGTCCAGCCCCTGAACGCACACCGCCAAACAGCACGCCACAACCACGCGCCGCAGGTCGCGGACGCTGCGCACCACTTCCATACCAATAAAGGGAAGCAAAAAGCCCTGCCACAGATTGGGGCGCACATAGTCCCAGCTGTGGGGGATATTGATGGACCACAGAACGTTTCCGGCAACAAAGGCGTAAAAGAGCGCAAACAGCCACTTGCCACCAAAACGTGCAAGGTTGGAGTCCGCATAGCCATAGCGGTAATAGCAGGCAAGGAGCACGCCGCACAGAATTGGGCCCGCCTCACGAAAGGAATGTCCAAAAGGAAAAAGCGCCAAGGAGGCGACAAACACCCAACTCAGCGCCGTGCGAAAGCCTTCCGCCTTCTCCGCGTCCGT
>NZ_JBUDSW010000373.1:0-2531 GCF_054921475.1 Desulfobaculum sp.
AAGTGGAGGAGTTGGCCGCGCTGGTGCTGGACGCCCTCTCCCGCACGCCCTACCGGCCGCAAACGGTGGAGGGAGAACTTTTCCCGGATGCCTATCCGCTGGTGATGAAGGGGCTGGAAATCACAACCGCAACCGACGCCGTGCTCGACGGCTCGCGCGACTGGTAGGAGGTACGCGTATGAATCCGCAGGCCAGAGGCTACAAAAGCCGCATCGCTCTCGACTTTGAAAAAGCATTCCGCACGCCGCCGGACATCCCCGGCGCCGTGGTTGTGCCCATTAACGGGTACAGCGTGCGGGGCAGCCGCGCCAAAAACAACAGCGACACCATCACGGGCACGCGCAACCCCGTGATGCCCTTTGACGGGAATCTGGATGTATCCGGCCAGGTGACGGTGCCCGTGGACTCCTGCGCATTTTGGTACTGGCTGACGGCCGCCTTTGGCGCGCCCGAAACCACGGGCACGGGACCGTACACGCACACCTTCACCGTGGGCGACTCCCAGCCGAGCATGATTCTGGAGAACCGCTTTGCCACCACGCCCGTGAGCTACGCCACCTGCGCGGGGTGCAAGGTGGGCAGCCTGTCCATGAGTGTGGGCGGTGACGGCGAGCTGACCGCCGGGCTGGACATCATGGGCGCCACCGAGGAGTTTTCGCCGTCGCCCTATCAGGCCGACCCCACCCCGCTCTCCCTGAAGCGCCTGAACAACTTTCAGGCCAGCGTGAAGGAAGGCGGGCAGGTGCTGGGCATCGGCACGGCGATGGACTTTGACATCAACTTCAATCTGGACGGCGACGGCTACGTGATCGGTGGCGGCGGCGTACGCGGGGACATCCCCGAGGGGCTGCTGTCCGTCTCCGGCTCCATGACGTGTCTGTTCACGGATATGACCCTGCTGGACAAGGCCATGACCAGCGAAGAAACGAGCCTTGAAATCACCTTTGACGGCGGCGCGGACTCGCGCCTGATCTTTGCGTTTAACGAGGTGCAGTTCTCCCGCCAGACGCCGGGCGTGGACGGCCCCCAAGGCATCCGGCTGGAACTGCCGTGGCAGGCCTATCTGGACGACCACGCGGGCGGCTCCGCCGTTGTGGTGACCCTGACCAACAATGACGCCCACGAGGTGCTGTAATGGATATTACCCTGACGAACGGCGAGGCCTTTTCCATCGCCTCCCTGAGCCGCACGGACGCCAAGACCATGAGCCGGCGTGAACGCGCCCTGGACCGGACCGACGAAGACGCCGTGAACGACCACGTGGACGCGGTGCTGCACGCCGCCTACGGCGAAGCCACGTGCCAGACGCTGAGCGAAAGTAACCGCGACACGCTGGCGGTGTATCACGCCACCGTGGCCTTCACCTATGGCGCCACCGAAGAGGCCATAAAAAACTTGTTTCGGTCTGGGAGTGGGAGTCCGACCCAGACCGAGCAGCCTACTGCGCCGACTGCCGAAAGCACCACCTAGGCCCGCCACACTGCGCCGGCTGCGAGTGGCAAGACGGCCGCCCGCAGCTGCACGCAGACAACGCCGAGGCCTACCGCCTGTGGCGGGCGGCCTGCACCCAGTGGCGCGCCACGGGCTTTGGCGTGGTGGGGCTGGACTACCCCGCCCTCTTTGCCGTGGCCGACATTGTGGACGTGGACGTGACGCCAAGGGTGCTGGAGCTGGTGCAGGCGTTGGAGCGGTTTGAACTGCAACGAGCGAGTGAGAGGAACGAGACCACATGAGCAACCTGCATACACGCATCATTGTCTCCGCGCGAGACACCGCGACGGCAACGTTCCGACGCACCTCGGCCAGTGTGCAGGGGCTGACGCGCAACGTCATGTCCTTGCAGGGCGCGCTGGTTGGCCTTGGTGCGGGCGTAGCCCTGCACCACGTGCTGGACCAGTTTGCCACGCTGGACGACGGGCTCATTGGCATCAAGAAGACCACGGGCTTGAGCGGCGATGCATTGGCCGGGCTTGGCGAAGACATCCAGCAGTTGACCACCTCAATCCCTGCTACGACAGGTGAACTGGTGGCGATTGCTCAGGCGGCGGGTCAGTTGGGCGTGCAGGGCCGGAACGACATCCTCGCGTTTACCGAGACTGTGGGCATGCTGGGCCTGGCCATGGATATGACAGGGGAGCAGGCAGCGACCACACTGGCCCGTATGCTGAACGTTGCCGGCGAAGCCGCCAGCGAGGTGGATACGCTGGGCGCCGTTATCGTGGCGCTGGGGAACCAGTTTGCGGCCACGGAAAGCGAAATTGCGGCCGTTGGTACTGAGGTGGGACAGGCCACGGCCGCCTTTGAAGTGAGCAGCGCGGAAGCCGCTGCCCTTGGCGCAGCGCTCAAGAGCATGGGCGTGCGCGCGGAGCTGGGCGGCTCTGCCGTTGGGCGCGTGTTCCGCGCCATTGACGCCAGCCTGCGCGCAGGCGGCGACCAGCTCCGCGAGTTGGAACGCCTAACAGGACGCACCGGGACGGAGTTGCGCCGCATCTTTGCCACGGACTCGCCCGAGGCGTTCCGCCTGTTTGTGG